>JAGXLP010000059.1 GCA_018334615.1 Candidatus Bipolaricaulota bacterium | reverse complement strand
GTGGAGTGAAAGTCGGGCTGGAAAGTCTCGATTCCAAATCCCAGCTTGCGGGCGGCGCCGGAACTTCTAACGTAATTCAGTTCAAGACAGAGAATTACACGGACCCACCTTTGATAATTCAGGGACCGGGTGCGGGACCCGGAGTAACCGCTGGAGGAGTGCTGTCCGAAATTAATAGTTTAACTCGTGGCTACTAAATCTGGAGGTTAGTATGACTTTTTCAGTTACGAACCAGCTGAAGGGGGCTTTTGCTCTTCCCTTCAATAAAACCGCAGGCTATTTCCCCAGCGTGGAAATAGCTGCTCCCGATCTCGGCCTCGCTCTCCACCCTTTCCTGTCTTGTATACAGGAGAAGGGCTCAGGGCCGAGAAAATTCCAGCGAAGCGGCGCATATGTCTGACGAGCCGTGCGAGGAGTTTGAGCACGCGAGTCGGAAATTTGTCGGCTCAAGGAAGCCCGTTGGTAGTTAAATACAACTCACGAGGAAAGGGTGAAGCCGTGCCCGCTCGGCCTCCGATAGGGTTTTCTTGAAGGGAAGAGCAAAAGCCTCACCGGCGGGAGAGTCATGTAACACTAGAGCCTAGATCCAGGGACCATATAAGAATAGAGCGATTAATGGTCGCCTTACTAGGATCACTTCGATCGAGACATAGTTAAAGGAGGTAAGTATGAGTGAATATACAATCGGAATCATTGGTGCACTAGGCGCCGTGGGCGAGCAAATAAGGAACATTCTGGAGGATAGCTCAATCAATATTAAAGGAGTAAGGATGTTTGAACGACCGGAATTGGAAGGAGAACCGGCTACATTTGCCGGCGAGGAGATACCCTGTCAGGTCGCTACCAGGGGGAATCTTTCCGAATGTGATATCGCCACAATGTCCGCCGGGTCAACTGCCTCGAAGAAATTGGCTCCAATGGCGGTCGAAGCGGGGTGCGTGATCGTGGACAACTCAAATCAATGGCGGATGGACCCCCAGGTTCCGCTGGTCGTTCCCGAGGTCAACCCGGAGGATCTCCAGTGGCACGAAGGAATCGTGGCTAACCCAAATTGCTCGACAATCCAGATGGTCGTGGCTTTAAAACCCCTCCACGACCAATACGGGATCGAGCGGATTGTGGTATCCACCTACCAGGCAGTATCCGGTTCGGGGACCGATGCAATCAAAGAGTTAAAAAGCCAGACAGAGAGTATAGTTAACGGTGAGGAGCCGAAACACGAGGTTTACCCCCACCAGATCGCATTTAACGCGCTTCCCCACATCGATACCTTTCAGGAAAATGCTTATACAAAAGAGGAGATGAAGATGGTTCACGAAACGGAAAAGATACTGAGTAAAGACATAGAAGTAAGTCCAACTGCGGTTCGGATACCGATTTATCGTTCTCACGCGGAATCTATAAATATCCAGACTGAAAAACCAATTGACCCGGATGAAGCAAGGGAACTTTTAAAGGGGGAACCTGCCGTAGTAGTTCAGGATAATCCTGAGGAAAATCACTATCCGTTACCAATTGACGCTGAAGGGAAGGACGCAGTATTCGTTGGAAGGATCAGAAGGGACCCGACGATCAAAAACGGCCTTAACTTATGGGTCGTATCCGACAACCTGAGAAAAGGCGCCGCGCTAAATACCGTTCAAATTGCCGAGACAATGGTCGAAAGAAAATTGATATAACTACTCATTCATCGGGATAAAGGTGGTAGCATGGCTAAGATTGTGAAAAAATTTGGCGGTACGTCGCTCAAGAACGAAGCGAGACTTAAACTTGCTATAAAGGAAGTCTCTAAGAGTCTAGAAAGTGGAGATGAGGTCATAGTGGTAGTCTCGGCAATGGGCAATGAAGGGGACCCCTATGCTACAGACACGTTAATTGATTTACTGAAAAATATCTCTCCCGAGGTAGAGCCCCAAAAACAGGATCTCATGATGTCCTGTGGAGAGATTATCTCCGCTTCTCTCTTCTCTCATTACCTGGATAGCATGGGATATACCGCTGTACCCATGACAGGGTACCAGGCAGGAATTTTTACCGATGATAACTTTGGAAATGCCAGTATCATAGATATCGATCCAGTTAGTATAAATCATCACACTTCACAGGGAAAACCGGTTGTATTAGCTGGATTTCAGGGAAGAACGGTTCAGGGAGAGATTACAACTTTGGGTCGAGGGGGAAGTGATACCACTGCGCTTGCGATCGCAGACCGGCTCGACGCTGATTACGTTGAATTCTTTACCGACGTCCCCGGAGTAGCCGTTGCTGACCCCAAAGTTGTCGACGATCCCAAATATTTTTCCTCTATTTCACCAGATGCACTATTGAAAATCTCGAAGCACGGGCAAGAGATTATTCATAAACCCGCTATCACCAGGGCAAATAGATCCAACATTCCGATTTATATAAAGTGTGCCTGGGACCGGAAAAACCAAACACGCGTCGCTAAAAGTGACTCCGATCCAGACCAACCCATTGGAATCACGTCCAGAAGAGGATTTACTATGTTTAAAGGTTCCAGTAAAACTATTAATCGTGACCTAAAACTAAACCGGAAGGCTAAGGAGATTTTTCATCTGGAAGACAAGAAAAGCTTAGCTCTGGTCCCGGAAGAAGTGAATACAGTTCCCGAGAACGGTTACATCCGGAAGGATCGGATTTCGACAATCACCCTGGTTGAGACGAGCCCAGGCCCTTCACGGAAAACAAGAGTTGAAAAAGTCAAAGCTTTAGGTCCAGAAAGATGGCTGGAGTATATCGTCACTGACTGCGGGACGAAGTTAATGGTTGAGTATGAAGATCGAGAACCTCTAATTCAGGAGATCTATGACATATTTTACGGAAAGTAGCTGAGAAAGTTAACCCGAAAACTTAGTTTGACAGAGTAAGGGTAAAAGTTTATAAATACACATATTTACCGCGGCAGAGGGAAAATACAACCTGTCTATCAGGAAACTGAGTGGAGAAATTCAGTTAAGCTCCATTATCGTAGTAGAGCATCACGTAACAACCGTCAAAACTCAGGCATGACATCAATCCGTGCCGGGAGTGTAAACCGGTAAATATGAGTATTGGGGGGGCAATGAACGACAAAAAGACAAAATCTATTTCTTTCAACAGGGGGATACCCGCGGAAGAATCGTTGCCGGCGGGTAAGATCGCTCAAGCTAGCTTCCGCATACTAAAGGAAGAGAGAAATTCCCTTCTTCAGTACAGCGATTCGATGGGCTATCTTCCCCTGCGTGAAGATATCGCCAACAGTTTCACTAAAGATTCCTCAAATAACGTTCTCGTGGGAAACGGTTCCCTGCACCTTCTCGACATAATTGCCAACCTTTACCTGAACGAAACCGAGGTCGTGATAGTCGAAAAGCCAACTTACGATAGGGCCATAACAATATTTGAACGGGCAGGCGCGGAGGTAGTAGGAGTAAGCTTGAAGGACGATGGAGTACGGCTAAGGGAACTAAAGGAGGCAATTGGACAGCATCGGCCAAAACTTTTTTACACCATACCTGATTTTCAAAATCCGACCGGAACCACCACTACGAGAGAAAAGCGAAAAGTGGTAGCAGACCTCTCCGAGAAGCAGGGGGTAACGATTGTAGAGGACTCGCCCTACCGTAGATTACGGTATAGAGGGGAAGATTTGCCAACTTTGAGGAGCCTAAATCCTGAGTCTGTCATTCGGATCTCATCCTTCAGCAAGCTAATCTGTCCTGGCATAAGGGTCGGATGGCTTGCCGGAGAATCAAAAACCGTGGAAAAGGTAGCAAGCTATGCCGAAGATACCTACATTACTCCCAACTTAATCAGCCAGGGGTTGGTGTATCAATTGATCAGAGAGGGCTGGTTGGAAGAAAGGGCCAAAGAGTTGATTTCCCTGTACCGCCCCCGATTAGAGGCAACTCTAGAGAGCTTAGAAAGGTATTTTCCGGAAGCAAACTGGGTTGACACACAGGGCGGATTCTTCGTTGGCCTCTGGCTCCCCGATTCAACCCAAACTAAGGCTTTTTACTCCAGGGCGGAAGATAACGGCCTCACACTATCTGGACCAAATGGTTTCTTTCCCGATCAAGAGGGTGAAGGTTTCGTTAGACTCCCTTTCCCTGCACTTTCCACTGGTGAAATAGAAGAAGGAATAAAGAAGTTGGCCCAAACCTGGCAGGAAATTTGAGTTTCAAAAAGCTGGTGTAGTCCTTATAAGAATTTGTTTAAGAAGAATCTGTTACTGTATAGTTGATGTGTATAGTTGGTAAATAGTTAATTTTGCATTGAACTATAAATTGGGAAATAATATTATCAAACCATTACATAACTCCAAGAGGGGGAAATAAAAATGAGCGAAGTGAATCCATTTGAAACAGCCCAGCAGCAGCTGGACAAAGCAGCGAAAGTTTTGGACCTGGATAAGTCGGTCCATCAGGCATTGAGGGAACCGATGCGTACTTTCATCGTCAACTTTCAGGTTAAACTTGATGACGGATCTATGAAGACATTCAAAGGTTACAGGGTCCAGTACAACGACGCCCTGGGCCCAACAAAAGGAGGTTTGAGGTTTCATCCGGATGAGACACTGGACACCGTGAAAGCTCTGGCCGCCTGGATGACCTGGAAAACGGCCGTAGCTGACGTTCCTTACGGTGGAGGCAAGGGAGGGGTTGTCTGTAATCCAAAGGAACTATCTCAAGCCGAGCTGGAAAGAGTATCTCGAGGTTACATTCGAGCGATTTCTAATTTTATCGGCCCGGACAAGGATATACCCGCTCCGGACGTCTACACCAATCCCCAGGTAATGGCCTGGATGATGGATGAATTTAGCAAATCAAAAGGCGTTAATTCTCCCGGAGTCATAACGGGAAAACCCGTCGAGGTCGGCGGCTCGGAAGGAAGGGGTGACGCCACAGCACGAGGAGTAATATACACCATTCGGGAAGCGGCAAAGGAATTGGGTATTCCTCTTGCAGAAGCTAACATTGCGATCCAGGGATACGGCAACGCCGGGTACTATTGCGCGACTCTGGTTCAGGAGTTACTGGATTGTACCGTCGTCGCCGTTAGTGACTCCGGCGGGGGTGTTTACAATGAGAATGGCCTCGATATAGAAGCTGCTAAAGAGTTCAAGAGGGCCAATGGATCCGTTAGTGGTTTTGACGGCGGGGAAGCAATAACCAACCAAGAATTACTGGGACTGGACGTTGAAGTTTTGATACCTGCTGCCATCGAGAACGCTCTTACGAAGGATAATGCTCACAGCGTGGATGCCGACGTAGTTGCCGAAGCGGCAAACGGACCTACTACTCCAGAAGCCGATGACATTCTTTGCGAGAACGGTGTTTATATAATTCCGGACTTTCTTTGTAATGCCGGTGGTGTGACGGTATCTTACTTCGAGTGGGTACAGAATAGAAACCGCTACTACTGGTCAAAATCAGAAGTATACGAACGATTGGACAAGAAGATGACGAAGGCCTTTGCCGACGTCCACAGCAGGGCTCAAGAGGAGGGCGTGGACAACAGGACCGCGGCCTATATGGTATCAATTGAGAAGGTAGCTCAGGCAATGAAGCTACGAGGTTGGGTATAATTATCCGGACCTCATTTTAATTTTCTTATTCCAAAAAAACAAAATCCCCTGCTTTACGGCAGGGGATTTTCTTTTACCAAGACCTTCCCGTTTACTTAGAAACAGGAGTCAAAAGAGTTTTACCATTGCTACCGATGACTACAAGCCACACCCACCAGGCAGAATTACTTCCTTTTTTAGCGCGACCTTATCATCGAGTGCTCACCAACTCTAGCAGATCTTCAGCGGCTTTTTCCGGCCCTTCCGTTTCCATCCCCGAGATACCCAACCTGGTTCTTAGCTGGCCGACGAAAATATCGTCCTGGAAAAATTGCCGGAAATACTTCTTTGCCAACCTGTCATGCTCTTGCTTAAATTGTGGAGGCCCAAAAGGATTAGCGAAATAAGTATGACTAAGGCCTTTTTCAGTTGTAGTCCCTTTTGGCATCCTTGCCCCTTCACTAAACACTGCCAGTGCGTTTTCCGGCGAGTTTATTTCTTCGATAGTTGGATGGTTTGAATCGACTTCCTCGTAGTTGTTTGCATAAAAGAGATAATCTATCGGTACACCCTCCAGAACCTTCTCTATCGGCGCGACAGGCATAAGAGCTCGAGCGTTGGTTTTCTGAGGACTCATGAATATAGCTCGGTCCAGCTGACTGAAGGCATAACCCTTTTGTAAGTCGTCCAATCGTACAAACGCCCCGGTTTCTGTCCCAAATCCAAGAACATTACCTTCCTCGTTAATCCCCAGGGTCCCCATGTCATCACAAATAATCTCCATTTCCTGAATCAACTCTTCACCGATGACCCGAAAAGCTTCCAGGGTTTCCGATTTTCCCGCTCCGGATCCTCCCATAATTGCAACGGTGACGGGTTCGGCGTCTTTCAAATAAATCCGGGTCATCGCCCCGTGGAGTGGAAGACGACCATTTTCCATGGCGATTATATTGTGGAGAGTCAACATCATTTTCTTTACGTAGCCGAAATAACCAAACCTTGGCTCTCTTGGAAGCGCCCCGTATAGAAGCTCGTTTTCTTCGTCCCTGTAGAATACCGTTGGTAGATCGCCGTATCCCTCCATGTCGGATGGTGGAAGCCCGTACGTGTAAATTGCGTCAGGCTTTTCATCTAACTCTTCTCCAGTCACGAGCTCGAACAAATTGGCCAGCGAGGCACCCAGATCCAAAAACTCCTGGTGAAAGAACACGTCAATCCGAAGATCTCCAACCTTCGCAGGATAACAGAGCCAGTTCTGGGGGTTAATTTCAGTTTGCTTAATCGGGTTCTCGTCGGTCTCCCTGAATCTCCCCGTCCTTTTATTCATTGGGGTGTCAATAACGAACGGAGGCTCGATCGTTACTTGTTCAATCACGGGCACCTGACCAAGCTTCCTTTTCAGGAAATCAGGGTAATTGAAATCCTTTTTATCCACGGCCAAACCAACCTCGAACCCCGCAGAAACCTGACGATATACGATGGGGTGAGTACCCGTAACGTTTTCCGCAAGGGACCTGTAAGCTGACCGTACTAATTCGGTTAACTCATCGAGCTCTTTGTTAAATTGAAGATAAGGTCTGGTCCCCTCTTCGCTGGAACCATAACCGGTCCACTTGACGAGAAACCTCGTATAGTCTCTCCAGTAATCGTAAAGCTTTTCAATAAACTCGTGTAATTTTTCTCTATTCCCGAGAATTTCCTCACCCAATTCTGAACTGGG
>JAGXLP010000058.1 GCA_018334615.1 Candidatus Bipolaricaulota bacterium | reverse complement strand
CTTGGTTAAAAAAGTCGTACTAATTTCAGGTCAACTTAACCCAAATAGGTTAAGCTTACGATAACCTGACCAAGCATCATACCTCAAGTGAGTGCTGGGTCAATTTTTGTTTTTTAAATCAGATGCTATCCTTACATTGCTTTTTTATATGCCCCGGTTTGATGTCGGGGTTCTTGACTTTTGGCCCCAGCAGGGAATAATTGAGGTTTTCCTCTTTAATTACTTTCCTGGCTACCTTTTGAATATCTTCTCTGGTTACGTCTTCTATTTTGCCAATAACTTCATCAACAGAAAGGAAATCAGCTTTGTGGAGAGCTTTGATCCCAAGTCGTCCCATTATGGCTCTATTGCTTTCCAATCCAAGCACGAGATTCCCCCTGGTCTTCTTCTTAGCCAGGTCCAGTTCCGCCAGTGTTACCGGGTTGTTTCTGAGGTCGCTGAACTCTTCCTGGACAAATTCCAGAAATTTATCGAGGTTTCCGGGAGCCATTGCTCCGTAGGCAAGGAAAAGACCGGTATCCGAGAAGTACTGAGTGCTGGTCGTTACCTGGTAGGCAAGGCCATGCTTTTTTCTAACTTTCCTGAATAACCGGGAACTCATACCCTGACCAAGAATTACGTTTAACATCTCCAGGGCAAACCTGTCTTCGTCCTTTTCTGCCAGCCCTTCCAGCCCAAGGGCGCAATGCAGCTGGTTGATATCTCGCCAGTTCTTTTCGACCTTTCCGGGAGATTTCTCCGAAGGTGAATTTTGTGGTTCAGAGGAAATGTCTTCGCGATCAGGGCTTGGCTTGATCTCAGCAAGCGAATCTTCCACTTCCGCCGTCAGGTTCTGAAAGTCCAGGTCCCCGGCGGCGGTTATTGTCATTTGATTGGGAACGCTCAGGTTTCTAAATCTATTCCGGACCTTCTCCCTGGTTAACTCGGTTAAGGTCTCTTCCGTACCTGTAACCGGCAAGGATAAACCGGAATTCCCTCCCCAGATGGCCTCCTGGAGGAAGCGTACGGTTTCTGATTGGTGGTTGTCCCGGGAAGATCTTATTTCTTCCAGTACCACGTTCTTCTCAAGATCGAAATCCTCTTCCCGAAAAAGTGGATTCAGGGCGAGATCCGTGAGAATGTCGATTCCCTCTGAAAGCGATTCAGGGAGAAGCCGGAGAGACAGCATAAGGTATTCCTTGCTGGTACTACCGTTTATATGTCCTCCCAGTTGATCTACGTCCCGGGTTATCTGGAAAGCGGTCCTGTTCTCCGTGCCTCGAAAGAGCAAGTGTTCGATTAGGTGAGTAATCCCGCTTTCATCAGGATGTTCATCCCGACTGCCCCGTTTAAACCAGAGCCCGAGAGAAATGGACTTTGACTGGCGTTCCTCCTGGCCAATGATCTCTACGCGGTTGTCCAGGATTTTTCTAAAGCAGCCGGGAAATAGTTCCATCTTAAGTCGATTAATTTTGGTCCATCCTGAATTCTGAGTCGATTATTCCTGGACCAGTCTAAACTGGTACCTGTTCTTGTCGTCGATGTTGATCAACTTGACTTTTACTTTATCCTCTGGCTGGACGACATCGTCAACGCTTTTGACGTAATCCCTGGATAGCTCCGAAATGTGGATCAATCCGGTTTCGCCTCCGGGAGTTTCGACAAAAGCACCAAAGTCGGTCGTTTTTGTTATTTCCGCGTCCGTAGTATCACCGACTTCCAGAGCCTCTTCTGATTCTGGAGCCGCCCGCTTAAGGTCTAGCCTTCCCTGGTCGTCATGTCCGATTACTTTGACTCGCATTTCTTCTCCAACGCTGGTAATGTCCTTTACGTTATCTACGTAACCGTCCGAGAGTTTGGAAACATGTACCAATCCTTCCGACTTATTTGGAAGCTGGACAAAAGCACCGAAGTCCTCTACTCTGACTACTTCCCCGACAAATTCTTCGCCCGGCTCTACTTCCCTTGTCATGTCCTCGATCATCTGTTTGGCTTTCTCTACTCCCTCGCGGTCCACTCCTGAGAGCTTTACCGTTCCGTCGTCGTCAATGTCAATTTCGGTTTCTGTTTCTTCCGTCAGATCCCGAATAGTTCTTCCACCGGGTCCGATTACCGTACCGATCTCGTCCTCATCTACCTTGAATACTTCCATAGCCGGAGCGTGTTTGCTGACCTCGCTTCTGGGTTGATCGATTGCGGCATCCATTTTATCCAGTACTTTCATCCTTGCTTCGTGAGCCCGATTCATCGCTTCTCTCATTATTTCTTCGGACAACCCGCCGGCTTTTACGTCCAGCTGGAACGCCGTCACTCCATCTCTCGTACCTGTAACCTTAAAGTCCATATCACCGAAGTGATCTTCCAGACCCATTATGTCCGTAAGTATCTGATGTTCGCCGTCTTCTTCCATTAATCCGATGCCAATGCCGGCTACTGGTTTCTTAATGGGGACTCCGGAGTCCATCAAGGCAAGCGACCCGCTACAGACCGTAGCCATGGATGACGAACCGTTGGATTCCAGAATTTCCGAAACTACTCTGATTATGTAAGGAAACTCCTCTTCGTCGGGCAAAACCGGGCTTAATGCCGTTTCAGCGAGGTGACCGTGTCCTTTTTCTCTCCTGCCGGGACCTCTCATGTAACCGGCTTCACCAACTGAAAATGGAGGAAAGTTATAGTGGAGCATGAACCTCTTGCTCCCCTCAACGACCATTCCGTCGATTCTCTGTTCGTCCTGTTTCGTTGTCCCCAGAGTTGCCGTCCCGAGACTCTGTGTTTCTCCTCTGGTGAATAGACTTGATCCGTGAGCTCTATCCAGAAGCCCGACATCCACGTTGATGGGCCTTATTTCGTCAGGTTTCCGTCCGTCTACTCTGATTCCTTCTTTTACCGTCTTTTGCCGGACAAAGCTCTTGTATTCAGCGTCCACCGCGTCTTCTACCTTCTTTTCTTCGGATTCGTCTCTTTCCTCGGTTCCAAGAACCTCCTCTTTTACCTTTTCCTTGATCTCCTTTACCTTCTCTTCCCTTTCAAGCTTGTCTTCGATTTTAAAAAGGTCCGGGAGGTAGTTCTCGGTCAATTTAGCGGTCTCCTCTTCCAGTCTATCCCTTCCCTTGGACTCCTCCTGTCTGGTAGGTTCCGGCTTATTAACGTAGTCGAGCTGAAAGTCAACTAGTTTCTTTATCCTGTCCCGGGCAAAGTTAATTGCCTTAACTACGTCTTCTTCCGCTACTTCTTTCATCGCACCTTCTACCATAGTGACCGCGTCGGCGGTCCCTGCGACGGTAATTTCCAGGTCGCTTTCCTCTTTCTGGGCGGCGTCCGGGTTCATGATAAATTCTCCATCGACTCTACCTACCTCTAGCCCGGCAATCGGGCCCATGAACGGAATATCCGATAAAGTAAGTGCCGTAGAAGCACCGATCAGACCTGCAATGCCAGGAGGATAGTCCTCGCTGGCCGAAAGTACCGTTACTACAATATGTAATTCGTCCATGTAACCATCGGGAAATAGCGGCCTGATTGGTCGGTCTATCATCCTTGCATTCAGGACTGCCTTGTCCGAGGGTCTCCCTTCTCGTTTTATAAACCCTCCCGGGATTTTACCTCCGGCGTAGAATTTTTCCTCGTAATCTACTCGAAGGGGGAAATATGGTTTGTCGCTTTCTCCCCCGGAAGTTGCGGTAACCAGTACCTGAGTATCTCCAATGCTGCATACTGCTGATCCATCGGCCTGTCGGGCCATTTTTCCAGTTTCTAACTTAAACTTGTTTCCATCCAGCTCCGTTTCTTGCTGCTTGTACATATTTTACACCTCAAAAAAACTATTTTCTTTCTTGTGTTTTTCTAATTCTAATATTTAATTCCTGTTTTAATTTCTCATGTATTTCCGGGTTTTCTTTCTTCAGATAATCCAGAAACCTTTTTCGTTTTCCTACCATCTTTAACAATCCTCGTCGTGAATGATGATCCGACGGGTGCTCTCTCAGATGTTCGGTTAAGTTATTGATCCTCCTGGTTAAAATTGCCACCTGTACCTGTGCGGATCCCGTGTCTTCCGAATGCTCGCCGTACTCCTGAATTAACTCCTGCCTTTCTTCTTTCGTAATTGACATGTGGTATCACTCCTATCCCCGAACCCCCAGGGCTTATGCTCCGGGAGCTGGTTGATTTATTTGTTCTTTTGTCTGATTTTCTCGTATTTTTTACCGATTTTTCTTACTTGATTGATTACTTTCGACTCATTTACCGTTCTAATTTCTCCGTTTTCCATGATTATTTCTCCGCCGCCCATTACAAAATCCACGTCTTTGCTTTTTCCGGTATAAACTAAATTTGAAACAGTTTCGTATTCTGGCGTCCAGTAGGGTGCTTTTCTCTCCAACCCGATCAGATCTGCCCTGGTTCCTTCTTCCACTTTCCCCAGGCCTGAAAAGCCGAATTGTTCCACGTTTCTTCCTGTAGCCATTGACAGGACTTCTTCTGCGTCCACAGCAGTGGGATCGTCCGACTCGAGCTTTGCCAGAAAAGTGGCCTGCCTCATTTCCTCGAACATATCCAGGTCGTTGTTGGTTCCCGGCCCGTCAGTTCCAACGGTAACTTTTATTCCCCGGTTTAGCATTTTGCTTATTGGAGCGGAACCCGAAGAGATCTTCATGTTGCTTGTTGGGTTGTGGGCAACGATCACGTTGTTGGTTTTAAGAATTTCCATATCTTTTTCGGACAGATGAACGCAGTGAGCCGCAAGCACCTGGTTTTCCAGCACGCCCAGACTATCTAACCGCTCCACGGGGGAACGATCAAACTTCTCGTAAGATTCTTCTACTTCTTTTTTAGTTTCCGAGACATGCGTGTGAATTGGGATCTCTCTGGCCGAGGAGAGCCGTGAGACTTCCTTTAAGACTGAATCGCCGCACGTATAGGGAGCGTGAGGGCTTAACGCCACTCTAATTTTTCCTCCGGCTCTACCATCCCATTCTTCAACCAGGTTCAGCCCCTTTTGCAGTTCTTCTTCCCCGTCTTTGTCCAGCTCCTCCGCAATTATACCGTAGGAAATTAGCCCCCCGATGCCGGAGTCTTCTAATGCTTTTGCTGTTTCATCCATGTTGAAGTACATATCGGCAACCGTAGTGGTTCCGGACCGGATTGACTCTATTATTCCCAGAAGAGAAGCCCAGTAGACTTCTTCCGGGGTAAGTTTCTCCTCCGCCGGCCAGATCCAATCTTTAAGCCACCTGTCAAGCTCTATGTCGTCCGCGTAACCCCTGAAAAGGGTCATACCGAGGTGAGTATGGGCGTTAATAAAGCCGGGCAGCAGCAGTCTTCCCTGGCCTTCGATAGTTTCATCGACGGATATAGCCTTTTCTTCCGCGGGTTCCCGAATGATCCTTTCGATCCTGTCGTCCTTCACAAACACCGACGCGCCCTTGATAGGGGAAGATTCGGTAGGTAATAAAAGATCGAAGTTCTTTAAGTGAATTTTCATAAAATGATGGAACTACAAATTTATGGAGGAATTTACAATGATATTTCCTTCCTCAACCTCTCTTTTTTAACAATTACAGTTAATTAATTTTCCCGAATTTGCCTTTAACAATCTTGTTGATTATACACTATAGCCTTGTGGTCTTCAATTACAGGTAGCCCAGGCTCTCCATCCTGCTTTCAATTTCTTCGTTTCTTTCGGATTCTACCGGTTCTATGTAGAAATCGTCCGGCTCATAATATTCCGGCTCGGAGGCGGAGATCTCTTCGATAACCCTGCCGTCCATTTGTGTTGGTATTTTGAAGTTATTCAGGTTAAGAACCGTCGGGGCGAGGTCCATAATTGAAGCATCCTTCTGAATATTTCCGATCCCATTCCCGTAAGCCATGATAATTCCGTTTCTTCTGTGGTGAGCCGGGTGGAGCTTTCCGCTGAAGACCTTTGAGTTGAAAAACATTATCGCCCCGTAGCCGACGATCGATCCGTGACAGGTTGGTCCCTCCAGTGGGTTGAACAGGATGTCCGGAGCACCCTCCAGATACGGGCCGGAGTACAAATCTTCCTTGGGTTTAACCCATTCGGCCATTTTTTTATCGGATCCCGGTACGATTATTCGGGCCAGCTTTTCCATTATCTCTTCTCTTAGCTCGTGATAATCCTCTCTTTTTATCGCTCCTGTGTTCTCTCGGTCGGAAAGGTTTATTCGAATGTGTCCGATATGCGATCTGGAATAAGCCGCGGTCCTCTCCCAGTCCACGTCCTTCGAAGACAAAAATAGCGCATTTAGGGCGGCATTGGTCGATAGCCCGGTGATGGGATTGTCAACGATGTTTAATTTTTTTGCCATCGGATAGATGATTTCCCCGATGGGCTGGGTGTTTTGTTCGGTAAACCCTAGTCTTGCCATACTTTTTTTCAATCTGGTACCAAGGTCTTGTTTGAGGTTTAGATAACCCTCGCTTTCGAGCCACGTGTTAATATTGAAAGTATCCGTCAGCGGCCCGAATCCATGATCGGACATGATCATAACAACGGAATCGTCAGGAGCCACCTCCAGTAATTTACCAATTTCCCTATCGACCTCTTTATAGACTTCAAGCCGTGGATCCCACTCCTCGGTAACCCTGTCCCAGAGAAAATGCTGGACCTGGTCCGTTGCGAAAAAGTGAGTCATGAGGGTTTCGTTTTTCTCTTTCCCCAGATATTTCTTGTAGAGATATCGGGTCGCCTCCCCCCTGTCCCTGACGGCTTTTTTTAACTCCGAAATCCAGGTTTTGGGATCCTTTCCCTTCATAAAAGGCTCGGGAAGGTATTTATAGTCGGGAATCGCTTTGTACAGTTCGGAGATGAGGTCCTCCGGGTAGGATCGCTGAGTGGCCGAAGAGGGGGTGAGAAACCCCGGGATAACAAACCCGTTGACCTTTTCCGGCGGGTAAGTTACCGGTACGGACAAAAGTCCCACTCGTCCGCCCTGAGAGCTTATTAGATCCCAGGCCGTTCTGGTCTTGATTGAATTTCGGTTAATAACTTTTCCCCTGTAGGAGTCATTCAGGTCAATCCAGCTGTAAATCCCGTGTTTCCCCGGGTTAACACCCGTCTGAAACGACGACCATGCCGGTCCGGTAAGGGGAGGGAACGTACTTTTCAGTTTTCCGGAAAGTCCCTGACTTTGTACCTTTGCCAGGTTTTTCAGTTCGCCTTCATCTATCCATTTATTTATTAGATCGGGACTTGCTCCGTCTAAAGCTATAAGAAACGTGGTCATTAATCCTCCTCATCAAAGTTCTTAATTGTCGTAACCATCTCGTGCCACGTAAGGACAATAGGTCATAAATTA
>JAGXLP010000057.1 GCA_018334615.1 Candidatus Bipolaricaulota bacterium | reverse complement strand
TTAAGGCCGAAGCCGGGACCTACATAAAAGAGCTAATCTCTGGAGACGAGGGCCGAACGGAGCCCAATGTCGGCGATTTATTGGGGTGTGACGCCAGTTGTCGGAAACTGGAAGTACTGGATATTTCCTAACCCCTCCATAATTTGAATCAGGAGCTTAAATCCCTACAATATAGCCAATAACTGTTGATCCATCCGAGGGTTGTAATAATTACACCCGTGGATCCGGTTTTAGTTTTACCAAAACTTGCCGAGAAAGCCACGCAGCTTGCTGCGGGGATGAATCGGCTGGTTTTTGGTCCAGCAATCACTTGAGATATGATGCTTGGTTAAGTTATCGTAAGCTTAACCTGTTTGGGCTAAGTTGACCTGAAATTAGTAGGACTTTTTTAACCAAGTTAGTTTCCTCAAGTGAGTGCTGGGTCAATTCCCGGTTGTTGGGTTAAAGGTCCTGTTGTTCAGTGTTTTTTCAAGCCCCGTAGCTTACTGCGGGTTAATTGACAAATCTGTAGCTGGGAGTGAGTAAATTGAGTAGTTCAAATCCGGTACCTGAAATGAAAGAGAAAATGAAGCAGTCGGTCAGTAATCTGCAGGAGGAGTTATCCAAAATCCACGTGGGTCAGGCGAACCCGGCTATGATAGAGGATATAAAAGTAGAGTATTACGGGACGAAGACCCCGTTAAACCAGATATCAAATATTTCGGCCCCGGAAAGTGGTCTGCTCATCGTTCAACCGTACGATAGCAGCCAGATTGACTCAATAGAGAAAGCTTTGATGGACGCCGACCTGGGATTAAACCCAAATAACGATGGCGAGATAGTCAGGGTTCCAGTACCCAAGCTCTCCGGGGATAGAAGGCAGGAACTGGTGAGTATGATTGAAGAAAAAGGCGAGGAGACCAAGGTCACTATCCGCAATATCCGCCGCGAAACCAACAAGAAGATAGAGTCTCAAGAGGAAGAGGGAGAGATCACGGAAGATGACAAGTACATGCTGGAGGACGAGGTTGACGAGATCACCTCTTCTATAACGGACCAGGTGGATGAGCTGGTCGAAAACAAGACGGATCTTATACGTTCAGTGTGACCGTTATTGAGTTATCAGGACTTAACAGTTTGTCTGGCGTAAACGTTTTAAATTACGGAGGATTCTCCGGCTGCCTGGCCCGGGAGGAGTTAGGTTCCATTAATTTTTCCGAAGTATTTCCGGTAAAATATATTCTCCTGGCTGGAATCCTGGTCGGAGAAGCGCTTTTTTTTACGCTTGGAAATAGCTATACTTTCGGCCTGTGGTACGGGTTGGTTGTCTCTTTGTTAATGCAGGGCTTGATGGTTAATTGGTCCACGGATCTTGTTAAGAATCGGGATGGAGGAAGCAAAATAGCCTGGCGAGTCTCTCTTCTCGCCCTGGTCAGATTCATGGTTTACGGCCTGGCACTGGCCTTTACGTTCTTGACCGGCTGGCTTAACTTTTACGCCGCGGCCGGAGGGCTCGTTTTACCGACTTTTACGGTACGATTGTATGAGGGATTCAAAAAATAGCCTTTCAGGAGGTTCCCGTGATTGAACGTCTGGGCGAAAAGCTTGTTTTGCAGTTCAGCGAGACCAGGATTCTCGGGATAAGACTGCTGGGGCTGGACGTTATGACTCTCATCATGTCCTGGGTAGTCATGGGTATAATAATTGCGTTTGCCTGGTGGTTGAGGAAAGGGCTCGACCAGGATGTGGAAGATAAACCTTCGAGAAGGTTGGTGGTTCTTGAGTCCTTGATGACCCTCCTGGAGGAACAGTTCGCGGGCGCTTTTGAGTCGGAGCAGCTTCAGACTCAGCTTTTCTCGTTTATCTCGACGCTATTCATATTTATAACTCTGTCAAACTGGATCTCGATTGTTCCCGGGCTTTCCTCTCCGACTGCGGATTTCAATATCCCGCTTAGTTTTGCTTTGCTTATCTTTGTGGTCTCCCATTATTATGGAATGAGGGTCAACGGAGCGGGAAGGTATTTAAAGTCGTTTGCCGAACCGTATCCATTTATGTTGCCGATGAACCTCGTTTCGGAGATAGCCAAGCCATTGTCCCATTCGTTCAGGCTTTACGGAAACGTCTTTGGTGGGATGGTGCTTATTGTGGTTTTGACGGCAAGGATGTTGCCTTACGGTTTACCGGCGGTATTTCAGGCGTTTTACGGTTTGTTTATCGGGGCCATTCAGGCCTTTGTTTTTGCTTTGTTGGCGGTTGCTTATATTAACGTAGCAGTTGAGCAATAATCATTATCAGGAGGTCTATATTCGATGGAACTTTCTACAAGTATCGTGACGGCGGCTAAATACCTGGCGGCGGGATTCGCAATGGGTGTAGGAGCTATAGGAGCCGCGCTGGGGGAAGGGAGAGTAGCAGCTCATGCGCTCGATGGAATGGCGCGTCAGCCAGAGATGGAGGATAGTTTATTGAGAACCATGGTCATTGGTCAGGCGATTACTGAATCCACGGGAATTTATTCCTTGATTGTCGCTATTATGCTGTTGATGGTCGTTGATTAATCTGAGGTGAACCATGGAACTGGGATGGCAAAAGATCATCTCGAGCCTGAATTTAACTGTAATTGCCAACTGGATTAACTTTGGCATTCTTGTGGCTGTTCTATCCTGGCTACTGTTCCGCCCGGCTAAGGAGTTCATCCAGGAGAAACAGCAGAAAATAAAGTCCAGAATAGATAACGCCCAGGAAAAGGAAAGTTCGGCTCAGGCACTGAAAGAGAAAAGGCGGGAAGAGTTAGAAGAAGCGAAAGAGCGCCGGAAAGAAATTATCGAGCAGGCCGAGCGACGGGCGGAGGAGATAGTCCAGGAGGGTCGAGATAGAGCCGAGAGAGAGGCTTCCCGAATAGTCGAGCAGGCCAAAGTTGAAGCGGAGCAGGAGAAACAGGAAGCTCTTCAGGAACTGGAGGAAGAGTACGTGGACGTTGCTTTGGTTGGTGCGGAAAGGATACTGGAACGGGAAATCGATCGGGAGGACCACGAAAAATTCCTTGATTCCTTTTTCGATCAACTTGAGGAAAAAGAGCTGGATACGGGATGAAATCGGTAGAGGTAGCTGACAGATACGCTCAGGCGATCTACGAACTCGGCGTAGAAGAAGGGATACTGGAGAGCCTTCAGTCCGATTTGGACGAAGTGAGCCGGGTAATTAGTTCGAACGACTACCTTCTGCCCTTTCTTATTCATCCGCTGGTTCCAGAAAAGGATAAGCGGAAGATACTCGAAGAGGTATTTGGTGACTCCCTGCTTCGAGAAACTTTGAATTTTCTTAAATTGCTCGTGAACAAGGATAGGGAAGATTACCTCCCGTTGATTTATAAAAGGCTGGGTAAAATAAGACGGGACGAAGAGGAAATAGTCGAGGTTAAAATTACCGTTCCTCCTCGAACGGGAAAAGACGGTATTGAAGAAATGGTGAAGGATCGCCTCCGTGAAATTACGGGTAAAGCCGTTCACGTGACCGAAATAGAAGTGGACGAGGACCTTATCAGCGGTATTAGGTTACAGGTAGGAGATAAGGTAATCGACGGATCCGTTCGATCCAGGTTAGAGGAGTTGAGGGAGTTCTTATTAGAAGGAGGAAGTTAAGTAATGGTCGAAATTAAGAGTGACGAAATAACCGGTTTGATCAAAGAGCAGATCAAGCAATACGATTATGCGCTTTCCATGAAGGAGGAAGGGGTCGTGGTGGAAGCGGGTGACGGGATAGCCCGCGTATTTGGCCTGGAAAACGCCATGTCCATGGAAATTCTCGAGTTCCCCGGGGGAGTAAACGGGCTGGCGATGAATTTGGAAGAGGACAACATAGGGGCCATTCTGTTTGGGGACGTTGACCAGGTTGAGGAAGGAAACAAGGTGAAGCGAACCGGGAAGATTCTCGAAACCAAAGTCGGGCCGGAACTCTCGGGTAGAGTTGTAGGTCCACTCGGGACCCCGCGCGACGGAAAAGGAAAAATCGATACCGACAGGACCAGGAATATCGAAATAAAGGCTCCCGGCGTAGTGAAGAGAAGGCCAGTTGAGATTCCCCTGCAGACCGGCTACAAGTCGATAGATGCCCTGACCCCTATCGGTAGAGGACAACGAGAATTGATAATCGGCGACCGAAGAACTGGAAAATCCGCAATAGCCATAGATACCATACTCAACCAGGAAGATACGGACGTTCACTGTTTCTACGTTGCGATTGGACAGAAGACCTCTACGATAGCAAAAGTGGTCGATTTGTTACGGAAGAACGGCGCAATGGAATATACTACGGTCGTGACTGCTAATGCCGAGGACCCAACACCCATGCAGTACATTGCTCCCTACGCAGGAACCGCGATGGCAGAGTACTTCATGTACAACGGAGGGGATTCGTTTATAGTTTACGACGATCTGTCCAAGCACGCAGTTGCCTATAGAGAAATATCCCTGCTATTACGACGGCCACCTGGAAGAGAAGCTTATCCGGGAGACATTTTTTACACTCATTCACGGTTGCTGGAACGATCTGCCAAGTTGAACGATGAAATGGGCGGGGGCTCGTTGACGGCTTTCCCCATGGTGGAGACGAAAGCGGGAGATATTTCCGCCTATATCCCGACCAACGTGATATCCATTACCGACGGTCAAATCTACCTGGAGTCGGATCTGTTCAATCAGGGGTTTCGACCGGCAATTAACGTCGGAGACTCCGTTTCTCGTGTTGGAGGGGCTGCCCAGAACGACGCGATGCAGGAGATAGCCGGGGAATTAAGGCTTGAAATGGCCCAGTACCGCGACCTGGAAGCGTTCGCAGAGTTTGCCTCTGAACTGGACGAGGAATCTCAGGCGCAACTTGCCCGGGGTGAACGGGTAATGGAGATGTTGAAACAGGATCAATACCAGCCTATGCCGGTGGAAAAGCAGGCTGTTTCACTGTATGCGGCCGTAAACGGCTATATTGACGACCTGCCTGTCGACAGGGTGAATGAATACGAAAAGGGCCTCCACGACCATCTTGAAACCTATTACGAGGAAATACTGGTTGATTTGAAAGAAGAGGCCGAATTGACGGAAGATATAGAAGAAGAACTCAAGCGAGCGATTAACGATTTCGACAGCACCTTCAAGGGGGAGGGCGATGGCTCAGGCTCGGGAAGTTAAGAGCAGAATAGATAACATAAAGGATATCAAACAGATTACAAAAGCGATGAACGCGATTGCAATGGCCAAGGTAACCAGGTTGAAAAAAAAGCTAAATAAAGCAACACCTTACCGCGAGGCCGCGGAATCCAAGTTAAAGCTCTTTACTCAAAGTGACCTTCCTCGAGACTCGAGGGGAGAGGAAAAGTTGAGCCCCCTGTTAACCGAAGGGGACGGGGAGGGCGTCGGTCTGGTCGTGTTCAACTCGGACAGGGGATTGGCAGGGAATTATACGGTGGATCTGAACCGAGCTGCCAGGGACTTTATCCTTTCCCGAGAAGAAGACCTCAGACTCTACGCCGGTGGAGAAAAAGGGCGCAACTTTTTCAGAAAATGGGACGAGCTGGAAAGAAGCTGGGTGGGTTTTTATCAGGAGCCCGAGTTCTCACATGCGGAGGCCATCGGTGAAGAATTACTGGAGGACTTTCTCGGCGGAAAATTCCGGGAGCTATGGGTTGTTTACATGAAGTTTCATTCTGATTTAAGCCAGGAGCTAAAACTCGAAAAAATACTCCCGCTTTCCCGTCCTGACGAAACCGAAGCCGAAAAAGAGTCCGAGGTAAGTAGTAAAGCCGATGATACTACCCGGATAGAGGAATATTTATTTGAACCACGCAAGGAAGACATAGTCTCGACGTACTGCCGTGAATGGTTCCTGGAAAGTATATTTTGGATCATCTTGAACACGAAGACGAGCGAACAGGCGATAAGGAGAAAGACAATGCGCGATGCCACGGATAACGCAGACGAACTGATCGAAGACCTTACACTGACTTACAATAAGGCACGACAGCAACAAATTACTAGAGAGATAGCAGATATAATCGGCGGGGCGGAAGCCCTCCGGGAAGAGTCTTAGTTTAATGGGGTGTAACAATGGTAGAAGAAGTAGAAAGTGAAGGAAAGATAACTGAAATAAAGAGTGCCGTTATCGATGCCAGGTTTAGCTCCGAGGAAGGAGTGCCATCCGTCAATAACGCCCTGGTCGTCGAACGAGAGGGAGATGATCTGGTGCTGGAAGTGGCCAAACACCTTGGAGACGAAGAGGTCAGGGCCATCGCCATGGACTCTACCGACGGCTTAAAGAGAGGTCAGACGGTTTACAATACGGGAGGACCGATAACCGTTCCCGTGGGCGAGGAAACTCTGGGGAGGATGTTAAACCTTACCGGTGAACCGATAGACGAAATGGATCCCCCGGAGACTGAAGAAAGATATCCCATCCATCGTCCGGCCCCCGAACTTACGGATCAGTCCACCAAGGACGAAGTCTTTGAAACGGGAATCAAGGTAATAGATTTGCTGGTGCCCTTCCCGAGAGGTGGAAAGATCGGCCTGTTTGGCGGAGCCGGCGTCGGGAAGACTGTCCTGATCATGGAGCTTATCAGGTCCATTGGTTACGAACACGAAGGATATTCCGTCTTTTCCGGTGTCGGGGAAAGAACAAGGGAAGGTAACGACCTCTGGCTGGAAATGAAGGAGGCGGGCGTGCTGGACAATACAGCTCTCGTTTACGGTCAGATGAACGAACCGCCCGGAGCTCGATTTAGAGTGGGATTGTCCGGCGTTACCCTGGCCGAGTATTTTCGAGACGAGGAGGCCCGGGACGTTCTGTTATTTATCGACAATATATTTAGGTTTGCCCAGGCCGGCTCGGAGGTCTCGGCGTTGCTTGGAAGGATGCCTTCCGAGGTAGGTTATCAGCCCACGCTATCCTCGGAAATGAGTGAGCTTCAGGAGAGGATTACGTCCACGAAAGGCGGGTCAATTACCTCCGTCCAGGCGGTTTACGTTCCGGCGGACGATCTGACGGACCCCGCACCCGCTACTGTTTTCTCCCACCTGGATGCGACCATTACGCTGTCCAGAGAAATTGCCGAAAAAGGACTATACCCTGCCGTAGATCCTCTTGATTCGGATTCGTCCATGCTTGACCCCCATATCATCCCCCGGAACCACTACGACGTCGCTCAGAGGGTTCTACAGACACTTCAGAGGTACGAGGACCTTCAGGACATAATTGCGATTATGGGGATGGACGAGCTATCTGAAGAAGATCAAACTACGGTGGAGAGGGCGAGAAAAATTCAGCGATTCCTCAGTCAGCCGTTCTCGGTGGCGGAACAGTTTACCGGACAGGAAGGAAAGTACGTCTCACTGGATGA
>JAGXLP010000056.1 GCA_018334615.1 Candidatus Bipolaricaulota bacterium | reverse complement strand
CGGTGGTTCTCGGCAAAAAGTCAAACTGCACGGGAAAATGAGAAACTGCCATAGATTGCAGAATTGGGGGGAGTATTGTAACATTTATTTGCTAATCCGCAGAGACCAAATACTAATAGTCTTGCACAAGGGGGTTTTTTATGAAGGAGATCCGATGGCATGGTAGAGGTGGGCAAGGAGCAAAAACTGCCTCTCAATTACTGGCCGATATCAACCTTCAAGAGGGTAAGTTTGTTCAATCATTCCCCGAATACGGACCTGAACGAAGCGGTGCGCCTATTCGGGCTTATAACAGGATCTCGGACGAGAAGATCAGGGTTCATTCGGGCGTTTACGAACCGGATATGGTTGCCGTAGTGGACCCTACTTTGCTGAAGGCGGCAAATCCGACGGATGGTTTGTCTGAGAAAGATATTTTGTTGGTTAATACGACGAAAAGTCCCGAGAAAGTTCGATCTGAGACGAATTTTGACGGTAAGATTGTGACAATTGACGCTTCGGGAATAGCCGAGCAGGCCGGTAGTGGTTTCGCCAATATACCAACGCTGGGTGCTTTGGTTGGAGTGCTGGACACGGATTATGAAATTGCTAAGAAAGAAGTGGAGAAAGCACTTTCAAAAAAATTGGCCGAAGAGATAGTAGAAATGAACCTGGAAGCGTTTAAACTTGGCTACGAAGCGGTAAATTAGCTAAAACAGGAGGGCATATGGCAGAATTTGAACTTAAAAAATACGATGAGATCCCAATTGGCGGTGTCGTTACCGGGGGGGCAACTCCCGAACTAAATAAGACAGGGGACTGGAGATCGGAAAGGCCCATATGGGATGAGGACACTTGCATTCAATGCCTTCAGTGTTGGGTTAATTGTCCGGACGCGTCTTTTGAAATTTCGGACAAAGAGATTCAGGGAATAGACTACGAGCACTGCAAGGGTTGTGGTATCTGTGCCGAAATATGTCCCGTTGACGCTATTTCGATGAAGCCAGAGGGGGAGGTATCAAAGGATGAGTAACGGTAACAAAGATGTCTTAACCGGACACCAGGTCGTTGCCAACGCCATGAGGCAGGTCGAGCCCGACGTAGTGGCCGCCTACCCAATTACACCTCAGTCAGAAATAGTAGAGTATTTTTCCCAGTTTGTCGCAGATGGTGAAGTTGATTCCGAGGTTATTACTGTGGAGTCGGAACATTCGGCGATGAGTGCTTGTGTCGGTTCAGCTGCAGCGGGCGCGAGAACGATGACTGCAACGGCATCTCAGGGATTGGCTTTGATGATGGAAATAGTCTATATAGCGGCCTCTATGCGAACGCCGATCGTTATGACAGTGGCAAACAGGGCATTGAGCGGACCCATTAACATTCATTGTGATCATTCGGATTCCATGGCCGCGAGGGACAGCGGTGTTATTCAACTCTACGGTGAGGATGCTCAGGAGGCATACGAATTTACTTTGATGGCGCAGCGTCTGGCTGAAAGCGAGGACGTGTTGCTTCCGGTTATGGTGACTCTGGACGGCTTTACGCTTACTCATACTGCTCAAGTAGCTGAACTTTTACCTGACGAGTCCGTAAAGGAGTTCGTGGGTGAATACGAAGCACGTTATCCTCTTCTGGACGTTGAAAATCCGACCACCCAGGGACCGTTTGACATGCCGGATTATTACTTTGAGCATAAGCTCCAGCAGGTAGAGGCCATGTCAAACGTACCGGACAGGTTTTTGGAAGTTCAGGATGAGTTCAACCAGCTCTCGGGGAGCAATTACGACGGATTGTTTGACTCTTATAAGCTGGATGATGCCGATTACGCCGTGGTTATTCTGGGTTCTACTGCAGGTACAGCCAAAGTAGTAGTGGATCAGCTCAGGGAGCAGGGGAAGAAGGTCGGGTTGTTGAAACCGTGGCTATTTAGGCCGTTCCCGGAAGAGAAAATAAGTAAAGCTCTCAGGGACAAGGAAGCGGTAGGAGTTTTGGATAGATCGCTATCATTCGGGTCTTCCGGCCCCCTCTACCTCGAAGTGAGTTCCGCTCTATCCGAGGAAGATAATAAGCCCCGTCTATACAATTATACCTACGGATTGGGGGGTAGAGACATCAAAGAAGAGCAGATTGCTGAAGTTTTCGAAGACCTGGAAGATCCGGATTTGGAGCACGAGATGCGTTACATTGGTGCCAGACAGTAATGGGAGGGAAAAGATAAAATATGGCTAACCTAAAAACTCTAGCTGAAAGAGAAGAGAAAAAAAGGAAATTCGAAAGCGGGCATTCTCTTTGTTCCGGCTGTGGCCTGCCTATAGCCGTAAGGACGATTCTCAATTCTGTAGACGGGCCGGTAGTAGCGTCAAATGCCACTGGTTGTCTGGAAGTTGCGACGACGAGATTTCCAACTTCAGCATGGAATATCCCCTGGATACACAACGCATTTGAGAACGCAGCTGCAACAATTAGTGGTGTTGAGTCGGCCTATAGAATGTTGAAGAAAAAGGGAAAGACTGAAAAGGAGATAAATTTTGTCGCTTTTGCCGGAGACGGAGGGACCTATGACATTGGTCTTCAATCTCTATCCGGAGCTCTGGAGCGCGGGCACGATTTTACTTACGTCACATTGGATAACGGCGCTTACATGAATACGGGAATCCAGAGATCGAGTGCTACGCCAAAGGGAGCTTCTACGACCACTGCTCCAGCAGGGGAAGAAAGGTATGGAAAACAGGAAAAGAGGAAAAACTTAACTGAAATAGTTGCTGCTCACGGGATTCCCTACGTTGGTCAGGCGTCTATCTCTAATCTGACAGATCTTTCTAACAAAGCCGAGAAGGCGTTTAATAAGAACGGCCCGACTTTTCTCAACGTACTATCCACGTGCCAGCTTGGCTGGAGGGTTCCACCGGAAAAGTCGATCGAAATAGCCCAAAAAGGAGTAGATACCTGTTTCTGGCCCCTCTATGAAGTCGATGAAGGGGAATATAATATAACTTACGAACCCAAGGAGAAATTACCGGTGGAAGAGTGGCTAAAACCACAAAAGAGATTCGCTTCCCTGTTTAAAGTTGCCAATCAGGATGTAGTTGATGAGATTCAAAATGACGTGGACAGTGATTGGGAAGAGTTAAAAGCGAAATCTTCCTGAAAGGTATTTTGCGCTTATTCTGATGTATGGCTGGAGGGAAGGCGGGATTTGGATCCAGGAGCTACCGAGATGGTGAGTGGAACGGGGGATATATACCCGCCTCCCCCAGTCAGCCTTCTGTTTCCTTATCTTCTTAGATTATTAAGCTTTCGAAATTTAACACTTCCAGATTCACAACTATTCATTTATAACGATAAATGTTTTATGTTTTAATAAAAGGACTCTTGAAGGGTTGATTGGTCTACCTTATCACCCGGTCTGATGAATGACGTTTAAACCGGGAAAGAAGTTTGTCCCTGAAGGATTCTACTTGTATAACTTCGACTCAACCCTTGGGGGGAAAGTTGGCAATCTTCCAGTACTCCTGCACGGTTTCGATGACTTTGCGAAATTCTGCCGGATTTACGGGCTTGTGGACGTAGCTGCTTGCCCCGCTATCGTAAGCCTTGACAACGTCTTCTTCTCGCTCGGAAACTGTCAGAACGATAACCGGTATGTTTTTTAGCTTCTCGTCCTCTTTGACCGTTTCTAACACTTCGTGACCGCCTATCTTGGGGAGATTGAGGTCTAACAGAATCAGATCCGGTTTTGGAACATCCTCGAAACCTTCTCGACGATATAAAAAATCCAGCGCTTCTTCTCCGTCCCTGACGACGAATAACTTGGATTCCACGTCGCTCTTATATATCGCCCTCTGGGTTAAGTCAATGTCGTAGTCCTCGTCCTCCACTAATAAAATATTTAGTCTCTGCTTGTTGCCCATTTTTTCTCCTCCATCTGTCTGTAAAATATTAACTATTTACTTGAGAATAATTAACCCCATTGGTCATTTCTTTACCTGAAATATTTTCTTTTATTTGGTTCTTTTTTCCAGGTAAGGTAAAGTAGAAAGTCGTTCCTTCGCCTAATTCTGATTCTGCTCGTATTTCGCCCCGGTGCTCCTCGACGATTCTCTTGCAGACTGCCAGACCAATGCCCGTCCCTTCCGGGTTATCGCGAGGATTCAACTTTTCGAACACTTTAAAGATTTTTTCTAGATATCTATCTTTTATTCCCATTCCGTTGTCTTTGACCCATATGAGGTATCGATCCGACTGCTTTTGCCAGCCTATTTCCACTTTTGGGTCGTCTTTATCGTTATACTTAATCGCGTTCGTTACTAGGTTGCTGAACAGTTCTGTTAACAGAGTTTTGTTCCCATATACTTTGGGTAAGTCCTCGGGAACTACAAACCTAACTCCGTTTAGGAGGTATTTTAGATCTTCTTCTAGCTCGGAGATTAGTCCGTTTAAATCGACTTCTTCAAACCCTTTATCCTTCATTTTTATACTGGAATAAGTTAGAAGGCTCTCAATCCTGTCCCTGAGCCTCTGGGTTGTATCCGAAAGAGCTTCTAGTGCTCTGATCCCTCCCTGGTCCAATTTGTCTTCGTAATCCTCCAGGAGTATCTGACTGTATCCTTCCAGTGTCTGAAGCGGGGCTTTTAGATCATGGGAGATACCGCGGGAAAATTCCTCTAGTTTTTCGTTACTCTTCTTTAGTCTTTCCGTTTTTCTTCTGAGGTCACTCTCCAGTTTTTTCACTTCGGTCACGTCTATGTAATGTTCAATTCTTCCACCTTTGTAGCGGTCTGTTTCTATTGGTATACTCCTATATTCCAAAATTCTGGCCGTTTTCCCGAATTGATTCGTTACCGAGCAAATATAGCTGGTAACCCGCTCGTTCTCTTCATAGGCCTGTTTTGCTCTCTCCTTAAATTCTTCCGGTTTATCGAATGAATCGGTGTAATAACTCATCGCTCTCTCAGCGGACAATCCAATTAACGCCCTTCTATCCAGGGTGAAGAATTCTTCCATCGTTTTGTTTACCCAGACTACTTCTCCTTTCTTGTCGATCAAAACCACGGCTGAATCAAGGGTGTCGATCGCGTCCTCGATTAAATAGCGGTACCTAGCTCCGGCCTCCCTGAGTTTCTTCATTAACCTCTTGACCTTTTTGTTGTTGACGAACTCTAAAATTCCCGCTTGTTCAGTGACCTTCGATCCCCTCAGGGTAGTAGGAATGATGGTTGGTGAATTCTTTCCCGGGGGGTGTTGTTCGACTAATCTAACATCTACTCCGCTGCTCCCTCCTAATGGAGAACGTTGATCTTTATTAAAGATCTTCTTCAATTGACTTTTTACCAGATCCAGGTCTTCCGGATGTATCACTTCAGCGAGGTGAAGGTTGTCTATCCTGTCGTGGCCTAGAACCTCCCTGGAAGTCTTATTTGCCTGCAGAATGTTTCCGTCACGGTTTACGAGGTAAAGAATGTTGGAAGAGTTATTGAAGAGTTTTCTCGCGTATTTACCGGCCCCCAACCCTTTGAGCTCTTTCGAAAAATTCAGAGAGAACTTCTCGTAAAAGTGGAAAATCGCGGTGGTGAGTATGGGCATCGCAACAAGTATCCCTATTAGTGTGGGGCTTGATAACGATAGCACCAGTATGGCAACGGTGAGCAGTAAATAGCTTAACCCAAGGACCGCAATATATTTTTTCACTTCAATCACGCAAAAAAGGAGTAAATTTTTCCTTACCGAGATTTATCCCAGTAGAAATCAGAGGAAGATATCACTCACCAAAGTTAACATAGAACCTATCTCTCAGCAAGGACAAAGATCACCCGGCCGGGTGCGTACTTATATGATAAGGTGTTTGTCTAGGTTAATAGGAAAGGACGCTGCGAGTTCCGCGATGCTATCTTCGTCAAGTATATCTATCTTTCTATCTCTCATTTTGATAAAACCCCTATCCTCCAGTTCTCCCAGCGTTCTAATTGCGGTTTTGGAGGAAACACCGGCAAGTTCGGCGAGTTCCGATCTGGACAATTCGATGCCCTCCTGGCCAAGTCTTAAGATAAACCGTGCCAACCTCTCCTTGCTACTGTTATAAGATCTTTCGGCCAGCTTGCTTTGAAATGCTTTTAATTCCTCGGACATCTTGGAGAAGAATCGGAAAACGATTTCGGGATGTTTTTCCAGAAAGTAAAAGAAGTTGCCTCGTTCTATAAAGCCAACCTCGGCTTCGGTGAGTGTTTTGGCGAATGCTATATGAGTACCTTTGTCGAACAGGGTCGTTTCGCCTATATATTCTCCGGGTCCGACCAATTTTAGGATCTGTTTCTTCCCCCGGAGGGTGCGCTTAACTAGCTTGACCAGTCCTTTATTTATCATATAAAATCCAAAGGACGGAGCCCCCTCCTGAAATATTATTTCCCCGGCACCGTAATCGATGTCTTTAACCTCTTCCTGAAGCTCAGAAAGACTTCCCTGGTCAAGATCGCTAAATATCTTTATATCGCCTAGATCAGACATAATATGTCCCCAGACTTCTAGTGTATTCTTCGTTAAATAAGCCCAGAGTTGTCATACTCCCTGAGCGTAGTCAATACCAACGAAGTGTTTGTCGTTTCTATATGAGAACTCTGGACGAGATCTACCAGCTTGTCCGTCATTTCCTCCCTATCCTTAAACTTACCTACTCCTATTACGTCGAAATCCCCCGTAGTCTCGTAAATGTGGGTAAGGCAGGGGTAAGCTTCCATATCCTCCAGTACCTTCGATAAATCGTCACTCTTTGCTTTTACTTTAATTATTGCAGTTAGAGAGTAATCGAGTGCCTCCAGGTTTAACTTAAGCCCGAACTTCTCTATAACCCCTTCCTCTTTCATCTTCTGAACGCGGTTACTTACGGTAGTGGGTGAGACGTCCAGCTCCCCCGCAATATGTCTTAATGACATTCTACTATCCTCTTCTAGGTACCGAATTATTTCAATATCTCTATCTGTTAATTTCATATCACTAGAATAGCAATATATCCCTACTTTGTCAAGGTTTAACCCGACTCAAAGAAAATTATGGTGAGGGGGACCGGTTATTCCCATTCCATAGTTGCCGGTGGTTTGTTTGAAATGTCGTAGACTACACGATTTACTTCCCCTATTTCGTTTGTGATCCTGGTGGAGATTTTTTCCAGTAGTTCGTAGGGGATTTTGGAAAAATTGGCCGTCATCGCGTCTTTGGATTCTACAACTCTTAGAGCTACAGGGTAATTGTAACTTCTTAAATCCCCCTGAATTCCCACGCTTTTAATTGGGAGCAGGACGGCAAAAGCCATCCATACCTCTTCGTAAATACCAGTCGACTTTAACTCCTCTTCAACGATAAAGCTGGCCTTCCTGACTATTTTGACCCGTTCGGGAGTGACTTCTCCCACTATCCGGATTGCGAGGCCCGGACCGGGAAATACGTGCCGGTTGATTATCTCATCCGGAAGTTCCAATTCCGCTGCGACCTTTCGAACCTCGTCCTTGTAAAGGTTCTTGAGTGGTTCGTAGATATCGAGTTCTATATTTTCCGGCAATCCCCCGACGTTATGGTGGGA
>JAGXLP010000055.1 GCA_018334615.1 Candidatus Bipolaricaulota bacterium | reverse complement strand
GTGCAAGACTATTAGTATTTGGTCTCTGCGGATTAGCAAATAAATGTTACAATACTCCCCCCAATTCTGCAATCTATGGCAGTTTCTCATTTTCCCGTGCAGTTTGACTTTTTGCCGAGAACCACCGACCTTCCGGGCTTTCAAAATCAGCCAATAAAACCCTCCCTGTATCCCGTCACCAAAACCCGTAGCGAACCTCACCACTAAAGCTTTAAACCCAATCCCCTCACCAGCACCCTTAATTGTCTGATCCCAATCTACCCTCCCCCGCCTACCTAATTGCCAGGATATTGCCTACCTTCAGTGCCTTAATGTTAGACCAGTAGTTTGGGTCCATTGATTCCAATACTGTAACTTAATCCCATCCCCTAACCGTCGGGCTTTCCGAGCCGGAAAATTTCCGACTCGCGTGCTCAAACTGTTCTCTTCATGATAGTACTTCTTACTTATAGGGAGTATCACTCTTAAACAGTTAAACTCATCTGGTTATGGCAATATCCCTTCGGTCAGACATATGCGCCGCGTCGCTGGAATTTTCCCGGCTCAAAGTCCTCTTCTATAGAATAAAGTTAAAAGAGATTTATGTTCGATGACATAAGATCCCGCTGTGTTGCATACCGTTTTCTGGTAATTGTTCAGGAAAATCCTATCGGAGGCCGAGCGGTCCAGCACTCAATTCGGAACTTGTATTGTATTTGTTCCTAGTTCAATTGAGCAGGGCGAATTGAGTGCTGGATGCGGTTTTATCGAACAATTACCAGAGAACGGTAGTAGGCTTTCACTACAAGGGATAATAGCAGGGCGGTACAGCGGTGGTGAAAGGATTGAGTTAAAATTAAAAATGTCAAGAACCCCGCCCCAAGGGACGGGGCTTGTAGAAAAACAGCTTTAACGGCGGACCTTGTTCTTTTACAAAAGAAGACCCAGCACTCAAATGAGATGTGCAACTTGGCTCAACTACTTTAGCTTTGTCCTAGGATTACGCAGCGCATATGTACAATTAACGATTTCTTGGCCCAGGTAGCTTTCCTCATTTGAGTGCTGGACAAAAACCAGCCGATTCATCCCCGGAGCGAGCTCCGGGGCTTTCTCGGCAAGTTTTGGTAAAGATCCGTGATTACTCTGTAAAAAGTGCTCAATTTGCCCTAGAGAAGAGACATCTGTCCGCACGTCAACCGAATTAATTCCTTTTCACAAAGTACCCGTAATACTATACTTCCATGATATGATTGGTTTGGCGTCAGGAACAATATCTCTCTGTATTGCGCTCGTAGTGCTCGGGCTATCAAGGAAGGTTTCGAGGCTCGAGGGGTTAGTCTATTTCCTTCCGTTGATTGTACCGCTTTCTGCCGGAATTACTGGAGGTTTTTCTCCCCCGGTACTTGGCCTTTCAGCCAGTCTGGTTCTACTTACAGCGGTTAACCTACCCCGCAAAGGTGGCAAAGCAGTAAGGCTCTCGGGATTCCTGATCGCGTCTTTACTCTTTTCTCTTATCGGGTTTAGAATTCAGTTTATCCAGATGGCTCCAAGCGGAAGTTATGTTTACTTCACCTGGCTTAGCATCCCTCTAACAGTAATTTGGCTCTTCTTGATATCCAGATCGGTTGAATTTACCCACTACGAATTAGGAAGGAAGAAGTGGCGATTATTTATCATCACTCTTCTGGCAATTACTTTTTCCTTTCTGACAATCGTCGCCCTGCAAGGCGAGCAGAACCTGGGAACCGCTTTACAACTGGGTTCGGCGCTCGTGGGCGGTTTGAGCGCGTTACTGATCGTTTCGCCAAAGGAGGGGGCAACTTCAATCATCTCCAGCCAGCTGGGCTTTATACTTGCCGGTCTCGCCCTAATTGGTGTGGTAAAATCGCTCACGGCATTCGTCCTTCTTGCCCCGATTGCACCACTTATTCTCCCTAACGCAAGGAGATCTCTAGCTTTTACCAGAGCGACTACAGTCACTTCCACCAGTCCTAATTTAATCAATAAGTTAATTAAAAAATATGCTATTTCATATCCAATTGGCATAGTATTCCTCTACGTAAGCTTGAGTTTTCTTGGTTTGGCTAGTGCGTGGTTCGTCTGGAATCCCGGAATTATCCAGGGGACAATACTGGGCTCCGGGATACTGGTACTTCCATCATTACTTACCGGGGTTAACAAGGTGGGGCGATACCTTCAAAGCTGGAACCCGTCGATCTCGGGCGAAGCAACCGGAACCGTTAACATCTTTGGTACGAAATTTAACTTTGGCGATTTAACGGCAGTTAAGAAAAAACTAAGCAAACTTACAAGGACCGAAGAGACCAACTACATTGCCACTCCTGATGTAACGGCGGTTATTCAGGCCGAACAAAACGAGTTTTTGGCCAGTTCCTTTGCCCGGGCGGACGTGGTCACCCCGGACGGCTTTGGTCTAATCTGGGCTTCCTCCGTCCACGATTTACCTCTCAAAGATCGGGTCGCAGGGATTGATCTGATCGACGAGATCCTCAGTACGGATCAGCAACTGGATATTTACCTTCTTGGGTCAAAACCCGGGGTAGCCGAAAAGGCAGGGATTGAGATCACTAACACCTATGATAAGGTAGATATAGTGGGAACTCATCACGGGTATATTCCCGTAGATTCCGAGGAGGCAATCTCGGAAATCAACGAGTCGAATCCGGATTTATTATTTGTAGGTATGGGGGTTCCCAAACAGGAAGAGTGGATTATGGACAATTTAGATAAAATTGAAGCCAACGTCGTTATGGGAGTTGGTGGTAGTTTCGACGTTATATCCGGCAACCTTCCCAGAGCCCCACGGTGGATGAGAGAACGTGGGTTGGAATGGCTATACAGAATATGGCTGGAACCAGGACGACTCGGTAAAGCGAGATTGATCCCGTACTTTATGAGTAAAGTACTTTGGGAAAAGATCAAACTGATACTAAGAAACGAAATCCTCTAGTTTTAACTGGATTTTTTCGCTCCCCCCCCAATCGTTTAAATCAAGAGTAAAAACCGGGTTAATCTTTCCCCGTTCTTTCAATAGCGGCAAGCTTTCTCCCATCCCAAAACCAATACAATCCAGAACCTCGTCATTATTAGCTAGCTTCATTTTAAGGTGTTTTTTCGAGTTGCCAACCCTGCGTGCCCCGACCATATTCAGCCCTTCCATCCAGAACTTCGGCCTGGGATTACCCTTCCCGAACGGCGAGAGATTTTCGACTTCTCTGTAAAGATCTTTATCGACCTGCACAGGGTTCAGTCTCGCCTCAAGGATATTCTTTTCAACTTCCTCGTAGTTGTCCAACCTGGAAGAAGCCCACTCCTTCAGACAATTTTTCAACGGAATTATCTCGGAACTGCTGGCAGTAAACCCACCGGCCATCTTGTGTCCTCCGAACTTGACCAGGTGGTTAGAACACCGACTGAGACCTTCAACAATGCTCAAACCTTCTACTCCCCTTACTGAACCACGACACTTCGTTCGTTCCTTACTCAACACCACTGCGGGGAGGTTAAATCGCTCCGAAAGCCGAGACGCAATGAGACCTATTATTCCCGGATTCCATTCTTCCCCGACAACAAATACAAGGCCTTCGGCTTCCGGGTCAAAATCTCTATCTTTCAACTTTTCTGTTGCTGTCCTAATCAATCTATTCTGCAACCTGGACCTATCCCGATCGTAATCAATTAATGTTTTAGCCAGATGATCGGCCCTGTTTCTATCCTCCGTGGCCAAAAGCATGAAACTAACCTGAGGATCTCCGACCCTGTTGGCTGAGTTCAACTTGGGAGCGATACGATAGCTCACGATCTCCGGTTTTACCTTTCCTTTTTCTCCCCCTATTTTCCCCAGCAGGGCTGAAATTCCCGTGATTGGGTTCCCGTTCATATATTCGATACCGACCTTCACAAGTCGGCGATTTTCGTCGCTACTTTCAGTTATCAGGGGAACCAAATCGGAAATCGTTCCAAGAGCAGCTAATTGCAAAAGATCCTTCCTGGTTTCGTGCCCTTTCCCCAGCTTTTCCAGGAGGTTATCCATTACCTTATAAGCCACACCCGCGCCGGATAAATGCGGATTAGGGTAACTGGAATCTTCTCTTTTGGGGTCTACAACGGCTACAGCTGGGGGGAGAGAATCCGAAGGCTCGTGATGATCGGTGACTATAACATCGACACCAAAGTTTTGCAAATGATCAATTTCATCTATCCCTTTGATCCCACAATCCGTCGTAATCAATAGATCAAATCCTTCATCTATTAATCTGGCTGAGACCTTTCTGTTTATACCATGCCCGTAGTCCCTGCTTCCAACATCGACTTTCAGCTTCCCGGGTCCCGGCAAACCTTCGAGACATTTAAGGCCCCTATAGACCAAAACCGAACTACTGAGACCGTCTACGTCAAAATCTCCGTGGATAAATACATTTTCTCCTTGTTCAATAGCTTTAACCAACCTATCCACGGCTCTGGTTAAATCTTGCAGGTCTTCCGGTGAATGAAAAGTATCCCGGAGTGAACTCTGGGAGGAGTCAAGGCTAAGGGAGGCATTTTCAACTTTCTCTCCATAACGTCGGGATACTACCTTCGCAAAAACTTTAGAGCAATTCAGTTTTTTTCGAGTCCGGTCAACCAGCTCCTCGTCAAACTGATTTTCGGACCAGACCCGATTTTCACTAAGGAGAGATTTCATTCACTGGCAAGATACCTATCCCAGAGGTAGACCACGGGAGAGGCAACGTAAATTGAAGAATAAGTACCAACTATCACTCCAATCAGTAAAGCGAGAGAAAAGGCCTTCAACACCGGTCCACCAAAGAGGACAAGCGCAATAACCGGGATAAAGGTGGTCGTCGAAGTACTCAAAGTACGAGAGAGTGACTGGTTTATGCTCTTATTGATTAAGGCAAAGGTCGTCATCGTCCGAGCGGCCTTTTTCTCGGAATTTTCCCGCATTCTGTCAAAATAGACGATAGTATCGTTTAACGAGTATCCGACAATTGTCAAAAATGCACCAATCGTCGGCAGGTTTATTTCAATCCCGAACAGGGCGAATATCGCCAGAGCAATTGTTACATCGTGAATGACGGCGACAACCGCGCCAACGGCGTACCTAAGCCTGAACCTCCAGCTTATGTAGATCAAGATAACAAGCAATGCCAAACCAATTGCCTGCAGGGCTTTGTTCTGGAACTCTCGACTAATTTGTTGGCCGACTTCCTCAAAACCTATCTCTCCACCCTCGATCTCAAAACCCCTGTCCTTCAGGTCACTTTTCAGTTTTTCGGTAAGATTAGTGTCCTGGGCGATATCTTCGTTAATGGAAATGGTAATGTTGTTGGAATTCATTTCACTTTGGATTTTACTACCAGATAAACCGGGATACTTATCGGAATCGCTAAGTAAGTCCCTGATCTCCGCAGTGGAAACATTCTCCTCAAAAGGTATCGTTAATTTTGCTCCTCCCTGAAAATCTATACCCAGGTTCAACCAGGGCCAACTAGAATCTCTCAAACCGGAAAAACCGAGAGGAGCTGCCAGTATCACCCAACCAATTATTACCACGATTACCGAAAGGGTAGACCAATACTTTGCCTTGCTCAGCAAATCAAAGTCAAAGTTCATTTTTCCTCCTAAGTGGCAGGTAAACTCTTAGATTTTAAAGGGTAACAAATCAGGTCTTAATGCGTAAGACCACTGAAAAAACTAAAGCGGTCCTAGTCCATAGAGTCAACTCTCTTGGAAAATTTGGACTTAATTCTCGCCGCCTTATTCTCGTGAAGCGGCCCTTTACTGGCCGCCCTATCTGCCAATCGAGCCAACTCGGGGAGAAGATCTTCAGCTTCTTCCTTGTTACCTGCCGAGATCAACTTATCTATTTTTTTCGTGACTTCTCTTAATTTTTTCTTTCTTTCCTTATTCCGAGCTCTTCGTTTCCTATTCTGTTTCAACCTTTTTTTCGCCGATTTTATTACAGGAATTGGTCTCACCTCTTATTCCCAAGTGGATTAATCTGTTGAAGATGGTAATTTAACCATGGAATTAAATCAAGTGAACAAGTGATATTCTGGCTATAAAAGATCCCCGAAGGTTGGATTGGGGGGAATATCTAAATAGCCTTATTTCTCCATTCTAACAGTCAAAGCAGCCAAGAGCTCCAGCAAAAAATCCCAAAATTTTTGAACTGACTCGATTTTTATCCGTTCATCAGGTGAGTGTGGAAACTCGATATCCGGGCCCATGGCAATCATATCAATACCCTTCACCTTTTCTCCAATTATTCCAGTTTCCAGCCCCCCGTGAATGGTCTTGATTTCGGGAGATCTCTCACAAAGATCTTCAAATACGTTTTCGGCACAGGACAACAATTCAGAATCCCTATCCGGCTGCCAGGCGGGGTAAGCTTCAAGTTGCTCAACCTCCGCCCCAAACGATCTGGCAATTAGTTCGATCCTCCTCCGGAGGCTAGCCAGCTTGGTGTCTCGACTACTCCTGGAGCTCATCAGAATCTTAGCCTGACCGCTTTGTATTTTTACCGATGCCAGGTTGGTTGACGTCTCAACTGTGGATTCTAGCCTTCTATCATAAGCCATTACCCCATTTGGTAAGGCACGGATTAAGTTCAGGATTCCGTGGCTGGATTCTTCGGCTATCTTTCGCTCGTATTCCCCTTGCCCCGGCTCCTCAATCCCCAGTTCCATATCCGGTTCAATATCTCTGTATTCCTCAATGAAAACGGAAAAACGCTCTCGAAGGGACTCCCTGAAACCAGAATGGTTCCCATCAAATTCGAGTACGGTAATCGCTTCCCGGGGAATGGAATTGTGTTTATCGCCTCCTCGGATATCTACCAGCGAAAAGTCAAACCCCTTCGCCTGTTCATCCAGAAGACGGGCCAGTAATTTATTCGCATTGGCACGGCCCCTGTGAATGTCCGCCCCGGAATGACCCCCGGCAAGCCCCGAAATAGATAGTTTCAATAGGTCCCCGGAATCTCTCTCGATAAAATTGACCGGAAGGGAAATCCTGGTCTTTCCACCCCCGGCACAACCGGTGGTGAACGAACCAAACTCTTCGCTATCCAGATTTATCAACCTGTTCCCTCGAACGAACGTGGGATCCAATTCCGCCGCCCCGTTTAGCCCTCTCTCTTCGTCAACTGTAAACAGGCAGTCCAGCGGGCCAAGATCATGGTCTCCCGTAATTACAGCCAGAGCGATCGCCACTCCAATCCCGTTATCCGCACCGAGGGTCGTGCCCCGAGCGGTTATCCATCCGTCTTCCCTGGTCAGCTTTATGGGGTCGATATCAAAATCATGATCCACGTCGGAATTTTTTTCACAGACCATATCCATATGAGCCTGCAGGACGGTCAAGGGAGTTTCGCCTTGTTCGGATCCGGACAGTAGAACGTTTCCAGCTTCATCAACCTTCGATCTTAGGTCGTTGTCTTCAGCCACCTCAAGTATATATTCCATTACTTTCTCTTCTTTACCTGAACAGCGAGGTACTTCGCTTATTTCTTCAAAATAACGCCAAACTCTGCTGGGTTCTAAGTTTAACATGATAAAACAAGGTTATTATCTACTAAAAAATTTAACAAGT
>JAGXLP010000054.1 GCA_018334615.1 Candidatus Bipolaricaulota bacterium | reverse complement strand
ACCTGGGCCATCCAGGGTTTCAAAATCGGTCTACAGTACGCAACGAATGCACCCGATTGGGAAGGGCCCTACACCATGGAGGACGGTAGGGAAATTAAGACCAAGATATTTGACACGGAAGGTTCACCTGAAGTCGGGGTGTCCAAAGCCCGGGAGGCGATTACGAGTTGGGGTGCCGACATCCTTTTTGGTGCGTCTTCGAGCGCTGTGGCTACTTCCGTCGAGAGAATTGCAGAGACTTATGAGACCCCTTATTTCTTGTCTCCCGCCGCCTCTGCAGATCTGACTCAGAAGCCCAAATTTAACAAGTACATATTCCGCGTAGGCCGAAATAACTGGCATGACGCAAAGGCTTCCGCCTACTATTATGGAGAAACCCAAAACGTAGATACCGTAGGCTTCTTAGGAATTGATATGACCTTTGGCCACAGCGGCGTAGAAACAGCAAAGTCAGCATTTGAGGATTACGGAGTCGAATCAGTTGCTACGGAATTTGCACCTACCGACACAAAGAACTTCAAGCCCTACCTGGAGCGAATAAAAAACAAAGACCCCGACATTCTCTACATCGTATGGGCAGGATCGGGCTTTGCTCCACTTTATAAGGGCATAAGCAACATGGAAATGATGGATAAGGTAGTCGGGTCTGTAATAGACTTATTTACCATGAATAGAGTTAACCTTCTTTCGGGTGGACTCTACGAGGGAGCCGAAGGTTTTTGCTACTTTGCTTACGACGTCAACTCCGGTCCCGAGTACGACTTCCTGGTCGAAACCATGAAGGAGAACGATATCCGTCCCGACGAGTTCGCAGCAGCCTTTTCACAGGAGGAAGGGGACATATTTGACAAGCTCGCCAAGGCAAGGGTTCCGGAACTCTGGCACGGACAGGCTTTCGCCAGTGCCCAGTTTATCGTTGAAGGTTTGAGACAGGGAGACGTCGCTGACCCTAAAAGCCTTATTAAAGCCTGGGAGGGGATGGAGCTTCAGACCCCGCTTGGTGACACTCTAATTAGACCAAGGGATCATCAGGGAGTAAGGCCAATGTTTATTGCCAAAGCGGTAATGGACACCGAAGAGGACGAGATAGGCTTTAGCGACACTGTGGGGCTAATCATTGGAGAGCGTCTGACAAAGGTCCCGAGAGAATACATAGATCCACCAATCAAGACGGATTACGAGCCGGCAGAAGAGGAATAATTGGAAAAGTCTGGTACGTTCCTACCTTCCTGGGTTAGCTGACTCAGGAGGGTAGGACGTTTGAAAAATCAGGGGAACCCGCAAAATTCAATTTCTACCGGGCTAGGTGATCAAAACAGGACCATGGAGACAATTTTAGAAACCCAGGGGCTAACAAAAAAGTTTGGAGGTCTAACCGCTGTGGATCAGGTGGATATCGGATTCCGACGGGGGATTATCACGGCAATAATTGGACCAAACGGGGCGGGAAAAACGACGTTTTTCAACTTACTATCCGGATTATTAGAACCGACAGGTGGAGAAATTATTTACAAAGGAGAAGTGATAACTAACCTATCTCCGGAAGAGCGGTCTCAGAAAGGTATCGCCAGGTCATTTCAACTTACCCAAATCTTTCCCGCCCTCACAACCCTGGAAAACGTGCGGGTAGCAGCACAGAGCCGGGGCAAGTCTAGCACGACCTACAACTTGTTAACCAACGCAGAAAAGTACGGACAGTTTACTAACAAGGCTCGTGATCTGTTAAAAAGGGTCGGGTTGGAGGAGGAATTCTATACCCGAGCCGGTAACTTAACCCGGGCAAACCGGAGGAAGTTGGACGTGACTATAGCCTTCGCCACCGATCCCGAAATTTTATTGCTGGATGAGCCAACTGCAGGTATGGCTATGGAGGAAATCCCGGAAGTGCTGAGCGTGATTGAAAATTTGAACAGGGAACAGGAGGAGTTAGCCATCGTCTTAATCGAGCATAATATGGATATAGTAATGGAGATTTCAGATACCATCTGTGTGCTTGCGGACGGAAAAAAACTTGCAGAAGGAACTTCGAAAGAGATCAGAGAGGACGAAAGAGTACAACAGGCCTACCTGGGAGCACTGAGATAGAAAAATGGGAGCCATACTAGATTTAACCGACGTGCACGTGAAGATAGAACAGGCCTATGTTTTACAGGGAGTTTCATTCAGCGTTCCCGAGGGTGAACTAGTTGCCCTGCTAGGGAGAAATGGCGCTGGAAAGACAACAACGCTGGAAAGTATATTGGGTTTGTGTCCTCCATTTGAAGGAGAAGTTGAATTCAAAGGTGAATCCCTTATTGGGATTCCCCCATTTAAAATTGCTCAAAAGGGAATTGGCTATTCTCCGGACTCAGCCAGAATATTCTCGGAACTTACCGTAACTGAAAATTTAAAAATGGGGTTATTACACCACGATGGGCCGAAGAATTTCAAAGCAGCCTACGAATTATTCCCTTTTCTCGAAGAACATAAGGAGAACCTGGGAAAGTCACTTAGTGGTGGGGAGCAGAAGCTACTTGCTTTAGCCCGGGCAATGGTCGATGAAACGTTGGACTTGCTGCTCATCGACGAACCTACCGAAGGGTTAAGTCCCGAAAATACCCAGAAGGTTTACACCGCACTGGAGGAAGTCAAGGATAGAGCCTCGATCCTTCTGGTGGCAGATGATCTGGAGTTGGCGAAGGAGTTTGCCGAAGAGTACGTGATATTATCCAGCGGCGCGGACCAGGAAAGCGGAGATATTGACGAGTTGATCAGGAATCCTGACATCGCCGAGAAATATCTAAGTACAGGGGTTAGAAACGGTGAGACCAAATGATTGCGACGTTAGCTAGCGCGCTGATAGATGGATTAGCATTAAGCATGCTTTACTTCATGATTGCTTCCGGATTCTCACTCATCTTCGGGTTAGAAGGTATCGTAAATTTTGCCCACGGTAGCCTATTCATGCTGGGTGCATTTGTATCCTACGAAGTGGTAAGTTATACAGGGAGCTTTTATCTTGGTCTGGCAGCTGCCGGTCTATCAATGGCAATAATCGGGGCGTTAATCGAGTCAGGGCTACTACGGAAGAAGTTTGGCAATGAAATGGCAATAATTATGATAACTCTGGGGGTCATGTACGTCATCCACCACGGAGCTCTAATCCGCTATGGAGCAGCCAGTTCCACTTATCGAAAAATTCCCTCTTATCTCCAGGGGACCCTGAAGCCGGGCCAGCTGATTCTAAATAACTATCAACTATTTATCATCGTCCTGGGGTTAATTATAGCCGGAGCGGTATTTCTCTTCCTAAACAGGACGAACGTGGGACTAATCGTACGAGCGGGGATTGACGACGTCGACATGGCAAGGGCCCTGGGTGCTAACACGAGAAGGACATTCACACTGGTTTTTGCAATTGGTAGTGCCCTGGCCGGACTCGGTGGTGCAGCCTCGGTTGGTTGGATATATGCCAGCGTGGATTTAGGTCTAAGCTACCTCTTTTTCGCGTTCGCCATCGTCGTAATTGGAGGCCTGGGATCATTCAAGGGTACTTTCTACGGCTCTTTGCTGGCGGGCATTACCCATGAATTGTTTGCCTACTTCATTCCGTTCCTGGCTGGTCCCAGTTTATTCATACTTATGGCAGCGATTCTTCTGTTTAAACCAGAGGGACTGGCGGGGGGTGCGAAACAATGAAGACCTTAGAACGCCACCTTAAGACCCACTCCAGCTCCCTTATGATCGTCGCTCTTTTTTTTGCGCTGATACCGCTATTTTCCTACTTTGGCTTACCTTACTCTGACATTCTAACCAGGATTTTCATCATAGCTATCTATGCCCTCTCGTTTGACTTACTCCTCGGATATACAGGTCTCCTTAACTTTGGCCAGTCGCTCTTTTTCGGGATGGGGGCCTACGCTACCGCCTATACGCTGAACTGGGGCGGAATGAGTTTCCTGATTGCCTTGATCTTTAGTGCCGCAATAGGGGGATTACTTGGCATTCTCTTATCGATAATGGTGAAACGATCGTTCAAGGGTATCCCCTTTACTTTCTTCAGCCTGGCCTTCGCCATGATAGTTCTTTCTATGTATCAAAAAAGGTTATTTCAGGGAATTAGTGGAGGAGAGGGCGGTTTACTGTTGCCAGTCCCTGGAATTCTCCGGTCTATTTGGGCTTTGCGCGTATATGAGTTTGGCTTTTTGGGACTATTAACGTTAGCACTACTATTTATAATATACCGGAGTACAAGAGGCTCTTCTCTTTACGTCCGAATAGGTCTTATGGTGGGGAGTTCCGGCATAGCTGCGATTGTATTTTACTTAGTGGCCCAACACCTCGACCACCTTGCTAAAGCTGCAACTTACGAAAGACTCATCCCCAATAGCTATTATCTCGCACTTACAGTACTGGTAGCAGTTTACTTTCTTGCCAGGAGAATCGTTAGCTCCCCGGTGGGGAGAGTCTGGCAGTCAATACGGGAAAACGAGACCAGGACAGGGGTCATCGGATATAACCCGTTTAACTACAAGTTGATGGCGGTAGCGGTTTCGGGTGCAATTGCAGGATTAGCCGGGGGGTTATATGCACCTTACTTGCTGACGGTAAGTGCCGCTAACGTATTTGACCCCTTTCTTACCATCAAGGCGCTCATATTCGCAGTCTTGGGTGGGCTAGGAACTCTCAAGGGGGCAATTCTGGGTGCGGGAATCATCTTGCTACTCGAACATTTCCTGAACCCCCTAATCGGAGAATGGACCAACATCTTAATCGGAGTACTATTCATCGTCATAGTATTTACGATGCCCCGAGGAATAATCGGAGAACTGATGACAACTGGAGGAAAGTCGTTTAGAGAAATTATCAAAGAAATGGTCGGCTAATTATTATCGGTAATTTACCATACAAAATTAAAAGTCGAAATAAACTTAAGTAGAATTGTAGTTTAGGCGTTTGTTCAGTACTATTTACACCAGCTATATAGTTTAACTACTACTCAACAGGAGGGTAATAAATTGACAGAACCGAAGAAATGGGTCAAGGAAGACCCTAAACAAGAAGACGTATTTTGGCCAACTGAAGAAATGAAGGAGAGAGCGTGGGTTTCGGACGAGTCAATCTACGACGAGGCTCTTGAGAGCCCCCAGGAATTCTGGGCCAAGCACGCGGAAGAAGGTATCGACTGGTACGAAAAGTGGGACGATGTCTACACCGAAGAACCCTACAATTACGAGTGGTTCGTCGGAGGTAAGTTGAACTTAGCCTATAATGCCGTAGATAGACACGTCGAAAACGGGAACGGAGACAAAAACGCCATCGTATGGGAACCGGAACCTACTGACGAAGAAACTGTTCGCTTGACCTACTCCGAACTGCTCGAGGAAGTTTCCAAATTTGCCAACGTACTTGAGGGTTTTGGGGTAGAAAAGGGCGACCGAGTTGGGATTTACATGCCAATGATACCAGAAGCACTAATTGCCATGCTGGCAACCGCCCGGGTGGGTGCTGCTCACAGTGTTGTCTTTTCGGCGTTTAGCCCGGAATCCTTAAGAGACAGGCTCAAGGATGCAGATGCAAAAGTACTAGTCACTGCCGACGGCTACTACAGACGTGGAAAGCCGTTAAATCTCAAGAAGAACGCCAATAAGGGTCTCCAGGGGTCCCCTGTTGAAGACGTGGTAACTGTACAGCGCACTGGTGCGGAAGTTGAAATGGAAGAAGGCAGAGACCACTGGTATCACGAAGTAATGGAAGGAGCCGATTCAGAACACGAACCTGCAGTGATGAACAGTAGCGATCTTGCATTTATCCTCTACACGAGCGGTACTACGGGAAAACCAAAAGGAGTTATGCATCACGTTGGGGGTTACACAGTACAGTCTTATTTAACGGCAAAGTGGAACTTCAACTTACACGATGACGATATCTTCTGGTGTACCGCGGATGTGGGATGGATTACCGGTCATACCTACATCAACTACGGGCCTCTCCTTAATGGAATCACCACCGTGGTATACGAAGGTGCGCCCGATTACCCTGAATACGACAGGCTGTGGGAAATAATTGAAAATGAAGGGGTAACAGGGTTCTACACCGCACCTACTGCAATTCGAATGTTTATCAAGCAGGGAACTAAATGGCCGGAAAAACACGATCTCTCAAGTCTTAGGATACTAGGGACGGTTGGTGAACCGATCAACAAAGATGCCTGGCTATGGTACTTTAACAACATCGGTGGTGGTCGTTGTCCGTTAGTTGACACCTGGTGGCAAACCGAGACTGGAGCAAACGTGATAAACGCCTTGCCAGGAATTGGGCCGTTTATTCCTACCTTCGCGGGAAAGCCGTTCCCCGGAATCAATGCCGATTTACTCGATACCGAAGGTAATCCGGTTGGAACGGACGAGGGAGGCTATCTTACTATCAAGTCTCCTTTCCCACCCAGTTTAATTCGAGGAGTTTACAAACGACCCGAAAAATTCAAGGAGGAATACTGGAGCGAGTATGGTCCGGATTATTACTTTACCAGTGACGGAGCAAGAAAGGATGAGGACGACAATATCAGAATCACCGGAAGATTGGATGACGTAATGAACGTCGCCGGCCATAGACTAGCAACCGGAGAGGTAGAGAACGCGCTCGGAAAACACGATGCTGTCGCAGAGCCCGCAGTGGTCTCCCGTCCCGACGAAGTTAAAGGAGAAGTTCCAGTCGCATTCGTTATGCTCGAGAGGGGAGCGGATATTGACTCCGAGACTCTCCAGAAAGAACTGATCCAGCTTGTAGACGATACCATCGGACCTACCGCCAGACCCGCCGATATTATTATAGCAGAAGAAGTACCAAAGACGAGATCTGGCAAGATCATGCGGAGAATCCTCAAGAGCCTGGTCAGGGGAGAGGACGTTGGAGACTTAACTACTCTGAGAAACCCTGAAGCAGTTGAAGACCTTCAGGAAAAGCTTAATAAATAACACACAAATATCCTAACATATAATTGGAGTGATCAAACTTGGAAATAAATGAAGATGTCGCTAACCCCGCACCATTAGGACTCGGAGGATTTGCGCTCTCGACGTTCATACTCAATCTGGTAAACTCTGGCCTTGTAGCAGGTGGGTCCCTGGGAATCGTAATGCCAATGGCAATTGCTTATGGGGGATTGGCCCAGCTGCTGGCCGGAATGTGGGAATTCAGGCGGAATAACATCTTTGGCGCTACCGCCTTCTCTTCCTTCGGGGCTTTCTGGATAGGCCTGGCCTCCTTTTTCTTCATGGATTGGGCAGGAATAATTGCCGATACTCCCAAGGAGGGAATTGCCATCGCCCTAATTGCCTGGGGAATCTTTACTTTCTACGCAACCATAGCTTCCTTACGCGAACCAACGGCAATTACCTGGATTTTTATTACCTTAACCATACTCTTTTTCCTTCTGGCATGGGGTGAGTTCAACCCAACGGTTCAGAAGATTGCCGGGTACGAAGGACTGGTCGTTGCCGGAATAGCCTGGTATTCCTCTGCAGGGGTTTTGATCAATTCCATGTTCGGGAAAACCGTTCTTCCCCTGGGAGAAAGTAAGTAGGAGAATTAAAGATAATTTAACTAAAACTGTCAGCCGCAAGCCCGGAACCCGGG
>JAGXLP010000153.1 GCA_018334615.1 Candidatus Bipolaricaulota bacterium | reverse complement strand
GGAGGAGCGCTGGGAGAATCTCAAAGAATGGCAAAGATTTAACATAATCCTTAGAAATTCTACAGGCGAGACACTTTCAATTGCTGGATACTATTTCACGAGGTCTACTATTGAAGATTTTTACGGCGGACAACTTAACAGAAAGGCTGAAGCCTACGTCAATGCAGTTAAGTCTATTGGGCCCAGTAAAACGGTACTTGCTATTTCCGTTTCGCCCTATGAAATTCAGTCCGAGGGCTACCATTTCTCCCCTGATAAATTTAGATTTAGCCAGGATTTATCCTGGTATCATATCGACTTAACCGAGGATGTCCTAGGTGACGAGAAGTTTTTCGGTGGTAAATTAAAAGCAGTTACTGCTGGATTCATAGCGATACCTGATGGTATCAATCTAAGCAAAGGTTTCAGGATCTGGTACGAGGAAAAGTCTTCCAGTTTGGGGGGACTAAATCGAAATTGAGTTAGAAAATATCTAAATACACTAACTTAACTACCCTAGAAAAACTAAAAATTTCAGGCTTTTTTATTGATAGTTTATCGTTATATTTTGTATATTGACAATCTTCTGGCTCACCACCCTGTACTTCATACAAACCTCTACACTGACTTTGGATCGAAACTAATTTTGAATCCCGTAAAAAAGTCAATAATGCCAAATATTACAACCCACGACTATCCTTTTACTTTATTCCAACTTGCCATAACCCAATCCAGGGATCTAATAACTCAAGGTTTTTCTAGCCCGTCAGAGACTTTCAATGTATAATATTTTTTGCATAAAGAAGTACGACAAAAAGACAAGCCGAAGTAATTACGGGATTGCCCGGGAAGGATAACCAGTATCATTAATCGCCAGAGAAAGAAGTCTTGCAGCAGTTTACGGAAAAGGAAGTTTCACAGATAAGAAAACTTCTTAAGAAACCGATTTACCTGATAGTAAGAGGACATATCAGAAGGGGTAGTCTCAAGGTCTTAGCGTAAACTACCTCTTTCTTAAGTTCATCAAAATAGGTGAGGTGTAAAAATGAACTTCTACAAATCTTTGACTGTTTCCATCATGGTCTTGTTGTTTTCAGTCGGTATCTTGGCTTCCTTTACCACTCTGGCCACACAGGAAAAAGATACCAGCGTACAACTCGGCCCAAGGCCGTTCTATTTAATAAACGGTATGGATGAAGGAAAACTGAAAACCGATCTGCAAGCATGCAAAAAAGGACCATTCCATAAAACAAACTTTTCCATCAGCCACCGGGGAGCGGCTCTTCAGTTTCCCGAGCATACTGTTGAATCATATAAAGCAGCCGCTCGTATGGGCGCTGGAATTATAGAATGTGACGTAACCTTCACAAAAGACAGAAAGCTGGTATGTCGACACTCGCAGTGCGATCTTCACACAACCACGAACATCCTTTCTACTGACCTGGCTTCAAAGTGTTCTGAACCCTTTACGTCTGCTGAGTTTGACCCGGTTACCGGCGAGTTAGTTAAGCACGCCTCTGCAAAATGCTGCACCAGTGATATTACCCTCGAAGAGTTCAAAACACTCAAAGGAAAGATGGACGGAGCTAATCCCAGAGCAACTACAGTCGAGGAATATATGCAGGGCACCGCAAAATGGCGTACAGACCTTTATTCGGCCAGAGGTACTCTTGTTACCCACAAAGAAAGCATTGAATTGTTCAAAGAGCTGGAAGTTAAGATGACGCCCGAATTAAAGTCACCAAGCGCAGGAATGCCTTTTCAAGGAAATTACACCCAGGAAGACTACGCCCAACAGATGATCGATGATTATAAAGAGGCTGACGTTGCTCCAAAAGACGTCTACCCTCAATCGTTCAATCTGGATGATGTCCTCTATTGGCTTGAAGAGGACCCGCACTTCGGCAAGCAAGCTGTTTTCCTTGATGGCCGTTATGGCGACTCCGGCTTTGATCATACAAAGCCTTCCACGTGGTCACCCGATATGAAGGAAATGTTTGATAATGGTGTAAGAATTATAGCTCCCCCCATGTGGATGCTCATGAAGGTCGACAACAGTGGTAATATTTTCCCCTCTGTATATGCCCAGCATGCCAAAGCATCGGGTCTCGAAATCATTACTTGGACTTTTGAACGGTCTGATCTTCGCGGTGGCGGGGAGGGTCAGTGGTATTACCAGACAGTGGATAACGTAATAGACAATGAAAGCGACAAGATGAATGTTCTCGACGTACTTGCAGAGGACGTGGGGATCATCGGGATATTCTCTGATTGGCCTGCTAGCGTTACATATTATGCAAATTGCAAGAATCATTAGGTAATGTACCAAATCTTTAGGTCAATTTGTTTACAAGGAAACCTTCACTTATAAAAATCTGAATACGCCTGGTGGGGCCTTAAAAGATCTCTTATATTTTGTTTTTTGCGAAGGCTGGCTCCCCGGGCTGGACTCGAACCAGCAACCTACCGGTTAACAGCCGGTCGCTCTGCCGATTGAGCTACCGGGGAAGGAAGTTAGTTCCGTGTTGGAT
>JAGXLP010000053.1 GCA_018334615.1 Candidatus Bipolaricaulota bacterium | reverse complement strand
GGTTACGAATTATCCAAAAAACCGGGTGAGATTTCGATAGAATCGGTAATCTCGGTTCTGGAGGAAAGCAGCTTAGCTCCGGTGAATTGCCTGATGCCCGGCGAAGATGAATCTTGCCCCCTCGAAGAGAATTGCCCAACTCTCGAAGTCTGGCAAGTAATTTACGAGAAATTTACTGAAGTCCTGGAGTCTTTCACTCTCGCGGATTTGGTTTATTATTACGAGGGAGATAGGTCCGGGTAAGTTAGCTTTTTATTTAAGGAATGGAGTGGTGGTGGGCCTACCTGGAGTTGAACCAGGGACCTCACGCTTATCAGGCGTGCGCTCTGACCAACTGAGCTATAGACCCGTGCTTGGTTATTCTAGTTTTTTGAATTTCCTTTTTCAAGGTTGGCGGGACACTGCAGTAGTGAAAACGGACTTCCGGGAAGTTTGAACGATAATAAAAATTAATTAAGTGCTTCCCAGCAATTCGGAGACGTCAAGATTCTCCAGCTTTTCCTTCTCTTCTGCCTCTTCCAGGGCAGTTATCAATTCTTCTATTTCCCCCTCCATAATTGCCTCCAGGTTATGCGTGGTATAGTTTATCCTGTGATCCGTGACCCTGTTTTGGGGGAAGTTATAGGTCCGAATCTTCTCGCTCCTTTGACCCTGACCGATCTGACCCCGCCTCTTACTGTCCCTCTCTTCTGCCCTCGCCTCCTCTATTTTTTCCTTGTATCTCGACCTTAATACACGCCATGCCTTTTTTCTGTTCTTGTGCTGCGAGCTTTCGTCCTGGCAGGTAACCACTATGCCGCTGGGTTCGTGCGTCAGCCTTACCGCCGAGTCGGTTACGTTGGCATGCTGACCGCCGGGTCCGGAGGATCGGAAAGTGTCCACGCGCACCTCGTTGCTATCGATCTCGACGTCTATCTCTTCTGCCTCGGGAAGCACCGCTACCGTAGTCGTGGATGTGTGAATTCTGCCTGAAGATTCCGTTTCCGGAACGCGCTGGACTCTATGAACCCCGCTTTCGTACTTCAACTTACCGAACGCGTCTTCCCCTTCGATCGCTATAGAGACAAGGGTAAATCCTCCGATAGAAGTTGGCCTATTTTCCAGGGTTTCTACCCCGTAACCTTTTTTCTCAGCATACCTCCGGTAGAGCCTGAGTAGATCCCCGGCAAACAAGGCGGATTCGTCTCCTCCCGCTCCCGATCTTATCTCCAGGATGGCGTTCTTCCTGTCTTCCTCGGATTCGGGAATTAATAGTTTCTTGATCTTTTCTTCCAGTCGAGCTTTCTCTTCCCTATTTTCGTCGAGTTCCTCATGAATTAGCTCGATCATTTCCTCATCGTCCTCGGTTTCAAGCATTTCCTCGTTCTCCTCTATCCGCCTGGTAACTTCTTCCAATTCTTCTGTTAAGTGGAGGATGTCCTTGATTTTGGAATATTTTTGAGAGATTTCTTGATATTTGTTCCCTTCGATGACGTCCGGGTTTTTCATCTTTTCTTCCAGATTTTCGTATTCTTCCCGGATTTTGGGGGCTTCTTTGAGTATATCTAGCATTAATTAACCCTCCGACAACTCAGGTTACGTAATCCCTTACGGAATTTCAATGGACGCAAACCCCGCCAATGTAGTAGTTGACCTTTTGGCGCAGGCGGGAAAGATCGAACGGCCGACAATTGTGTTTTTTTCATAAATGACATTTTTCACCGAATAGTCAAATTTACTAAGCTTTATAAAACTATATAGGAAATAAATTCAACAAAAGACCGGATAAAATGGCAGCGTCCTAATATTGTCACAAAAAGTAGGAACGGCTGTATTCCAATCAGTAATAGCTTTTTGAACTCGTCGAACAAGCGAAGTATAATCATTTACAAGGCTTTAAACTTTGAATTCTAAACTGAAATTTTGCTGGAGCCGCGGATATTCGAGTTGGTTAAAACATTTCTTCTCGTAAGCAAGAGGGTCCGGGTAGATGGTTATACTCTCCGGTAAAGTAAAAAAGTTACCTCTGCCAGAGCCCCGATGCCAGCTCTCCGACAGTTGCTGTAACCTTAAATCTCGATTTCGATTTTATTGCAAGAAGGCCACGGAATAAAAGTACCAGGTCGAGTTTTAAATAAATTTTGGACAAAACGAACTCAAATTAGGGGGTGGAGTCTTGAGCAATCAAGCCTTCCAAAAAGAAAGTGAATTTAACTGGAACATTCCAGAGGATTACAACATCGTGGACGAGGTGGCTGCTTACGGGGAATCAAACCCCGACAAAGTGGCTTTTTATTGGGAAAACGAAGATGGGAAAAAGGTCGAACTGAGTTACAGTGATCTGGTCCGGGACTTTTCACGGTTTGGTTCTTATCTTGAATCGCTGGGTATCGGCGGGGAAGATCCTGTAATGCATATTCTTCCCAGGGCTACCGAGGTTTTTACAATTCAGCTGGGCACCCTGATGACTGGAGCAATTGCCGTTCCCTGTTCGGAGATGTTAAAGCCCAAAAACATAAAGTATAGGGCTGAAAATTCCGGAGCAGTTGCCATCGTAGCCCATAGTTCAAACTTTGAGGTGGTAGAGGAAGTTCGGGATGAGCTCGATCTCGAACACTACTTCCTTGTCGGGGCCGATCGGGAAGGCTGGAAGAGCTTTGAGGAAGCTCTTGCCGAAGGGACAGCTGGATTTGAGTCATCGGAACTTAAAGCCGAGGATCCGATGACGATTAACTATACGTCGGGAACGACAGGAGATCCGAAACCCGTCCTGCATAAACATCGCTGGATTGCCGCTCATAAACAAACTACCGGACGTTTCTGGTGGGGGATTGATCGTGAAAAACTTTCCGGAGAGGAGCTGATTTGGGCAACGACCGCGCCCGGATGGGCAAAGTGGTACTGGAGTCCGATAGGAGTGGGGCTTGCCAATGGTTTGACTCAGCTGCTTTATCACGGTTCTTTTGACCCGGAAACCTACCTTGATTTCATCGAAAAGTACGAGGTAACGCACCTGTGTGCCACTCCCACGGAGTACCGTATGTTTAGTCAGGTAGAAAACCTGGATAAATACGAGTTCAAGCTGGAAGCAGCGCTTTCCGCGGGCGAACCACTCAACGTGGAACCCATTGAGAAATTTCAGAATAAGTTCAACGTCACCATTAGAGATGGGTACGGGCAGACCGAAAGTGTCTGTCTTGCCTGTAACCGTCCCGGGATGGATGTAAAGCCAGGTTCGATGGGTAAGCCAACTCCCGGACCGGATGCGACTGTGGTTGACGAAGGCGGAGAAGCTCTCCCTTCGGGTAAGATAGGTGAAATTGTGGTAAAAAAAGACAACCCGGGAATATTTGATGGATACTGGAAGTCACCCGAACTCGACGAAGAAACATTCGGAGAGGCGTGGTACAGGACCGGGGATCTTGCCCAGTTAGATGAGGACGGTTACTTCTGGTTCGAGGGGCGGGCTGACGATATTATAATTTCCTCCGGGTACCGCATCGGCCCGTTTGAGGTAGAGGACTCCCTGGTCAGTCATCCGGCCGTAAAGGAGGCGGCTGCTGTGGGTAAGCCCCACGAGGAACGTGGGCAGATTGTCAAGGGTATGGTAGTTCTGTCCTCGGGCTACTCTCCGTCAAAAGAACTTGTTGAGGAATTGCAAAATCACGTAAAAAACGACACCGCTCCCTACAAGTATCCTCGCGAAATAGAGTTCGTACAGGAGTTACCGAAAACATCGAGCGGAAAAATAAGACGTAAAGAGTTGAGAGAAGAGATGGATACGGGGTAGTTCGATTGGGAAGATTCGAAAATAATAATTCATTGTCTTGTAACTTCCAGGATTGCTTATTCGAGAGTTCTTAGGAGGGGTAAAGTGAGCCTTACCAAACTATTCCATCCTTCGTCCGTCGCAGTTATCGGAGCCAGCAGGAAAAAAGGTCAGATCGGCAGGGAGGTTCTAACTAACCTAATTGAAAGTTTCGAGGGGGAGATATATCCGGTTAACCCGAAAGTGGACAGGCTGGAAGGGCTAAAGTGCTATGGCAGTATTTCCGAGGTACCCGGGGAGGTAGATCTGGCGGCAATAGCCGTTCCGGCAAGAATTGTCCCGGATGTGTTTCGCGAATGCGCGGAATCCGGTATAAAAAACGCGATCGTCGTCAGCGGAGGATTCAAGGAAGTTGGTGAAGAGGGAGCAAAACTGGAAAAAGAGCTGGCCGAGATAGCTGAAGAAAACGAGATAAACCTCATCGGTCCCAATTCTATGGGGGTCATTTCGACGTCTTCGGGCCTGAATGCTACGTTTGCTCAGGAGATGGCTCTTCCCGGAAATATATCCTTCATGAGTCAGAGTGGGGCACTTTGCACTGCAGTATTGGATTGGGCTAACGAGGTCGGGACGGGCTTCAATCATTTCGTTTCTTTGGGTAACAAGGCCGTATTGGACGAGGTAGATTTAATAAAAGAATGGGATCAGGACGAGAAGACTGACGTAATACTTGGGTATCTCGAGGGCATTCAGCGAGGATCGGAGTTCGTCAGTGTAGCCAAAGAGGTAACGAAGACTACCCCTATGGTGGTAGTAAAGGCGGGCAAAACGGAGGAAGGAGCAAGTGCCGCCGTTTCCCATACCGGAACCATCAGCGGTAGTGACGACGCTTACGATGCCGCATTCGCTCAGAGCGGTGTGATTCGAGCCCAAAACGTCGAAGAAATGTTCGATTACGGGTCGATCCTGTCGCACCAGAGTCCACCGAAAAACAGAAAAGTGGGAATACTGACAAATTCCGGGGGACCCGGAGTAATGGCTACTGACGCACTGGAACAGTACGGCCTTGAACTTGCCAGGCTCGAAGAGACCACTCTGAAGAAGCTCGATGGAGTTCTGTCTTCACTGGCTTCCCGGGATAACCCTGTAGACCTAACTGGAAAGGCGGACGAGGATGACTATCGTGAGTCGCTGGAGTACATGATAGAAGACGAAAACCTTGGTTCCGTTGTAGCCATATCTGCACCCGCAGCTATAGTTTCTTATCCGGTGCTAACGGAAATCCTGGCGGATGTACAAGGGAATACGGACAAGCCGATTGTCGGTACATTGATGGGAGGTAAGCTCTCCCAGGAATCTCAGGAAAATCTTGAGTCGGCCGGGGTATCCAACTACTTTGATCCTGCCAGGGCTGTGAGGGCCCTTTCCGCTTTAGTAGAATACGGGAGAATTCGAGATAAAGAGATTTCGACTCCAGTTAATTTTTCAATTGATAACCAGAAAGTGGAGAAGAAATTAAAAGAATACAGGGATTCCGGTAAAAGAGTTGTCGGACTTGAGGGACTGGAACTCCTCCAGTATTACGGGATTCATACTATACCGACAAAATTTGCCCGGTCGGCCAAAGAAGCAAAAGAGATGGCCGCTCAGTACGATTCACCGGTGGTACTGAAGGTTGATTCGCCGGAGATAATACATAAATCCGACGTAGGTGGAGTCAAGCTGGGAGTAAAGCCGGATGAGGTTTACGGAGAATTCCGGGCCATGGTCAACAAATTGAGAAAGAATTGTCCGGATGCCGAAATCAACGGGATAAGGATTCAGGAGACGGTGAATGGAGAAGAAATAATCGTTGGAATGAAGAGGGATCCGCAGTTTGGCCCGCTAATTATGTTCGGGCTCGGGGGAATATACGTCGAAGTCCTGAAAGACGTTTCCTTTGGTGTAGCCCCAATATCTCCCGCCAGGGCGCGGGAAATGGTAGAATCTATTGACGCTTTTCCCATACTGGAAGGAGTGAGAGGAAAAAGTGGAGTTAATATAGAATCGGTAGTGGAGGTAATTCAGCGGTTATCAAAACTTTCCATGGACAATCCGGAAGTTCAGGAGCTTGATTTAAATCCCGTTATTGCAACCAGCGCGGGGGCCCGTGTCGCGGACGTGAGGATTAAGTTTGCCGATTGATAATCCCAGTAAAACATTCAAGATGGAATTAAGTAATTTTATAAATTTAAATATTGAAAAATGTTCTCAAGAGTGCTATAATTCTCCCAAAGGAAGATAATCATGACAAAAGAAACAACTGTGAGTTTGAACCATAGAGAGTTCGTGTTTAAAGCGCTGGCCAGTTCGCAACGTCTAAATATCCTATCTCTGGTTCTTGAGCACGATAATATCTGTGCTAAAGAAATTTCGAAAAAGCTGGAACTCAGCCAGCCGGATATATCTTACCATCTTTCTAAATTAACCCAGGCGGGAATATTGGAAAAGAGCAAAGATGGCATCAAATACTGTTACGATATCAACTACGAGTTGCTGGAGAACATAGGCATTAATCCGAAAATACTTCTAAACCAACCCAGGAGGTGACTACGGATGAATGATCACAACATAACAATTTACTCGACTCCCACCTGTCCTTATTGCGACGCAGCAAAGGACTATTTTGACGAGAACGATATCTCCTATACGGATTATGACGTTTCAGAAAATCGGGAAAAGGCCAAGGAGATGATTGAGAAATCAGGGCAACGAGGAACACCTGTTATCGATATTGACGGGAATGTCGTTGTCGGATTTAACAAGGAAAAAATCGAATCCTTTGTAGATTAATTGTTACATACGAGGTCTCTTAATTCGTGGAGATCGTTGTAAGACCTATTTGCCATCCGGGCGAATAGGTCTTTTCTTTATTTGGACCTGGCTAAACCTGAGTTGTTCTGTGAAGTCGAATCTTAATATATCGAACGGGTGATCCGATCGGGCCTCAGTGGAAAAACCCTTGGAATAATCCTTCCAGAATGTCTAATTCGGGGATGAACAATTGTAACCCCGTAATTCAGACTGCTATAGTAGGGAATTATAGCTCCGTGCCTTGAACAAGTAGCGGATATTCCGGTATAATCTTCTACCTTTGAGAAATCAAAGGTTAGTTCTAGAGATCATAGAAGTGACAAGGAGGAAAAGATTTGGAACTTTTAACCATGAAGGAACTTTTAGAAACGGGTGTCCATTTTGGACATAGAACTCAGCGCTGGAATCCCAAGATGGAAGATTATATTTTTATGGAGCGAAAAGGGATTCACATAATTGATCTCGAGACTACCCAGGCTCTGTTCGAGGAAACTTACGATTTCGTCCGGGATCAGGTGCGGAACGATGCTGAGATTCTTTTTGTTGGTACAAAACGACAGGTACAAAACATAATCGAAAAACAGGGAAAGCGCTGTGGCGCCCACTACGTAAATCATAGGTGGTTGGGAGGAACGCTAACGAACTTTGACACCATTCGGGATAGCGTTGACCGAATGATAAAGCTTGAGAGGATGGAAAAGGACGGAACTTTTGACCAATTGCCCAATAAGGAAGTAGTAAAGTTGAAGCGGGAGCTAAGAAAAAAGAAACGAAACTACGATGGAATAAGAGACATGGAAACTCCTCCGGATATCGTCTACGTTATCGATCCTGAAACGGAGGAAATCGCCGTCCACGAGGCAAGAATTCTAGATATTCCGGTAATTGCTATTACCGACACCAATTGTGATCCAGATTTAATAGACTACCCGATACCGGGTAATGATGACGCGATCAAAGCAACCAGATTATTAACGTCTCGACTGGCGGACGCTGTGATTGAAGGACGCGAGGGAGCCGATCGTGCTTCCGCGGAAGAAGAACTAGAAGAAACCGAAGCCGAGGAAACGGAAGTTACTGAGGAAGAAAAAGCTGAAACCGACGAAGAGGAGACGGAAGCGGAAGAAGCGGATGAGGAAATAGTAGACGAAGAGGTAGAGGAAGAAGTAGAGGAAGAGGAAG
>JAGXLP010000052.1 GCA_018334615.1 Candidatus Bipolaricaulota bacterium | reverse complement strand
TCGCACATTTTAGGTAAAATGTCTTCAAATAAAGCTAAACTTCTGGCTGGAGGGTCGGCTCTCGTACTGATCGGCCTGCTTCCCTTCATACTTGGCAGGTTTCATACTTTACTGGCCACTGAAATACTGATATGGGGCCTGCTTGCTCTTTCTTTTAACCTACTTTACGGGTACGCGGGCATGCTGAGTTTTGGACAGGCGATATTTTTCGGGACGGGCGCCTATTTCGTTTATTACTCGTTCGAATGGGGGTTAAATTTACCGCTTTCCCTGGTATTTGCCACCTTTTGCTCGGGTATATTAGGATTAGCGATCGGCTTGATAACGACCAGGGTAAAAGGGGCACGGTTTTTCCTCATCACCCTGGTAGGTTCGATATTATTTTACTTGATGGCCCTGGATAACGGTTGGCTGACAGGAGGAGACGATGGCCTAATAGTTCAAGTGGCTTTTCCCGGTATTAGGCATAACTTCTACCTGATTTATCTCATATGCCTTCTGGCAATGGGTCTTATCCTTATATTGCTTTACTCCCCGCCTGGGCTCATCCTCAAGATGATAAGAGAAAACGAGAAAAGAGCGGAGTCTCTAGGATACTGGACGGATATATATAAGACCCTGACTTTCTCTTTCGGCGGGGCGATTGCTGGCTTATCCGGTGGACTTTACGCCTATACTTCAGGTTTTGTCTCGGCAAATTTTTTTCACTGGACGCGCTCTGCCGATCCAGTAATCTGGACGATCTTTGGAGGGACCGGCACGATCACCGGAGGTTTCGTGGGGGCAGCCGGGTTGACCATCCTCCGTGAGACTTTGTCTTCTACCTGGGCTCAGTTTTACCCAATTATAGTCGGTGTGGTTTTGTTAACTTCCGTCATAGTATTTCCCGGTGGAATCGTAGGAATCTTATCGTCAGCTTATCGATCGCTCGTAAACAGGATTTTTTAAGAGATGAATTTATTAAGAGCCCACGGACTCAGCAAGGACTTCGGCGGATTCAAGGCGGTAAAAAGCGTTAACTTCAGCCTACATTCGGGCCAGATAATGGGGGTAATGGGGCCGAATGGAGCTGGAAAAACGACCCTTCTGAAACTCTTTTCCGGTCATCTCCTACCGACTTCCGGCCAGATATTATTTCGAAACGACGAAATTACAAATTTATCCACAAGAAATATTTGCAATAAGGGAATTTCTTACTTATCCCAGCGCCCCTCTCTTTTTCCATCGCTGACGGTGGAAGAAAATTTACGAGGTTCGGCCCAGGTCAGTTCGATCTTTTCACCCGGGGAAACCAAAGTCAAGGTAAATGAATTGCTTGAGCTAACTGGCCTTGTTGATAGGTCTAAAGTGATCGCGAATGAACTCTCGTACGGAGAGATGAGGGTTCTTGACCTGGGAATGTGTCTGGCAACACAGCCAGCCTTACTGCTGGCAGACGAGCCGACGGCAGGTGTCGACGAAGGCTCGGCGGGAAAGATAATCAACCTGTTAAAACTACTAACAGGGAATACCTACTCCGGTCGGTTCGGCCTGAGTGGACTTATATTCGTAGAACACGTAGAAGGCACTTTATTCGACCTGGCCGACCAACTCTGCTTCATCAATCGAGGAGAAATCAAATCCGTCGGGCAACCCGATCTGATTCGGGAAAACAGTGAAGTAAAAGAGTACCTGAATGAGCATAAACTAGAATAGGAGGATTAACACACCCTACACGGAAAGCACAAAAGTATTGGAATCAAGAATTCTCTTAAGGGGCGAGATTCTTTGCGTACTCAATTTAAGTTACGACTATTTCTAGCGGAAAAGACTTCGTATGTAAGACTGAGAAACTGATCCCATCCACAGGTGATATCAATCTTAATTCTGAGACACGTCGACGTTAAATACGGGGACTTTAGTGCCGTAAAAGACTTCTCGATGGAAACTCAGCTCGGTGAAGCGGTTGGTATTACCGGGAAGAACGGGGCAGGCAAGACATCACTTTTAAGGGGAATCGTCGGACTAGCCGAAACTACAGGAGAGTTATTTCTTCATGATCGTAACTTATCCGACTATTCTCAGCGATCTCTTGCATCCGGAGTGGTCGGATATTTACCGCAAGAAAAAAGGGTCTTCAGTAATCTAACGGCCCTGGAAAACTTAAAGATAATTCCCACCAATAAGTTACTGGCTACTGTAAAGGAAAGAGTTCTATCCTGGTTCCCGGAGCTCGAAAATCACCTTGATCAACGAGGAGCCAGTCTCTCCGGAGGAGAACAGGCTATGTTGGCCCTGGGCCGCGCCCTGGTCACCGAACCGGATTTGCTACTGCTGGATGAGCCTACAGAAGGTCTCATGCCTGAACTGGAACGGAGGTTATTAAGCGTGTTGAAGGAGGAGAGGTCTGCGGAAGCGTGTATCGTAATTGCCGAACAGAACCTGGATTTTCTCGAAGGTCTGTGCTCAAAAGCCTACTATTTAGAACAGGGAAGAACGGCTGAAACCAAAGAATTCTGAAAACCCCACCCACCCATCAGAAGTTACAGGGTTAGTAGGCTTTCCTGTATTCCTTGGTCCTCCGGGAGAGGGCAAAACCGTCAAGCGATTTCTCTAATCTCCTTCCATTGGATGAGTAGAAAGCCATTCATCCATAATGTACTTTTCCAACTCACGCTTGTCCTCATCCGCTTCTACTCCCAGGTTCTCAATAATTTTCCATTCCCGGGGTTTGGGGAGGGCTTCCCAGTAATTTAGACTCTTCTCTCCTGCTTTCATCGTATTCACCTAACCCTTGGTCGGTTCTAAATTATATTGACTTATATCATTTTATAAGTTGATCTATATCAACTTACTACATGATATCAATCATTTCAAGGGTTAGATCTCACGTTTTCCGCAACCGTGAAATATCTCTTCAACCACCCCCGATTAACTACTCTCCCCGTTAATCAACTCTTATATGGACAAATCAGAGATAAGAGTTCCTCTAACTACCCATACTTTGCGATCTTTTCATGTCCTGGTGCAAAGTAAAGCGTACATATTTTGCTTCGTTCTTACCAAAACTTGCCGAAAAGCCACGCAGCTTGCTGCGGGGTAATTAACTTTACGATTAATCCTCTATCACAAATTCATCTTCCAGTTTCTTCATCCGCTTGGTTATCCCTCCGTATTCGAGCTCTTCGTAGCCAAGCATTGCCGGACCTGAGAATCCCTGTTCCCGGATATCCTGAGCTTTCCGAGAGACTTTCTTTCGTATATCATCCCAGAAGGGATTATCAAACACGTCAACCGGTTCGGTCAACTTTCCATCACTTACGGAGAAGGCCAAAGCAGAAACAATCGGAGGACCATCAAAGTAAGATATCGTATCTTCCTGAGAAATTGGCATCAACGGGCCATGATGGCTTCCCCGCATAAACCCGGCGACGAAATGTCCGATTTTGTACGGAGCGAGGACTTCTCCTGTAGCAGGAAAGTTCTTTTGAACCCTGACTAGAGCGACGGGATCGTCTTTACCCACGTACTTGCCAGCAATTTTATTCAGCCGGGTGGTACTACAGGCCACCGTTTGTTCGCCGGAGTTTACCGAATATATAGAATCAACGACAAACCTACCGTTATCTCTCAGTAATGCGGCTATGTCGTATAAATCCTCTGGTGCCTCGAGTTCTATTATTTTGTCAGCTTCAGTATGTTCTACGTCCAAAATTCTAAACTTAAATCCCTTTCCCAGACTTGGGGAAAGAATCAACCCCGGCGTGTTCATCGGGTCTGTAAAAGCAAGATACAGGGGAAGGTTATAGGCCCCTGGTTCAGTTTTATCGGCCATAAAAAAGAGAAACGGTTCGCTTGGTCTTTCTTCAAATTCGATCTCGGCCACCGCCGGCCCCATCCCTTTGACGTTTCCGGAAAAGGCATCCTTCAGGAGGTCCTGTCCAGCTCCATACAGCCCTTGCTCTTCGGCAACCTGGGTTCCCTCCTTGAATGCATCCCAGGCGAGCTGATGAATTTTTTCACTATCCTTCCCAAGTTTATGAGAAAGCAGGAATGCGATATCGTCTCCGGTGTGAGCGACGTGGTAATCAAGCAGAGCTCCACTCCCCTCCGTGGAAATGTAGTCCTCGACCCTTTCGAGAACTTTTTTGGATGGAGTTATATGGCCACCAATGCTTCCGATGTCCGCTTTTAAAACAGATAACGTGATTTTCACTTGTTACCCCCTCTTAAAGTTTTTTTATTAATGCTTACTCTGGTTAATAATATATAAAATCCGCATGGGGTTAAAGAGTTGTATAATAAATTCATCTGGATTAGTCTTGTTAGCAGTATGACTAGAATTGAGGTGATAAAGTGACAAAAATAGATCTTCGAAGTGATACCGTAACCCGTCCATCACCCGAAATGAGAAAAGAGATGGCGAACGCAGAAGTGGGGGACGACGTTTACGCCGAAGACCCCACTGTAAACGAACTGCAGGAGCTTGCAGCTGAAATACTTGATTTTGAGGCAGGATTATTTGTACCCTCCGGCACCATGGGGAACCAGGTTGCAATCTGGTCCCATACCACTTCCGGCCAGGAAGTGATCGTAGAGGAGGACTGCCACATATTCAATTACGAGCTCGGTACAGCGTCAGCATTCTCCGGCGTAACTCCTCGTCCCGTGTCCTCCCCTGATGGGGTGTTAAAGATTCAAAAAATAAGGAGCAAAATTACGCCGGATAAGTACTACCTCCCTGAAACCGGGATGATTGCTCTAGAAAACACACATAATAATAAAGGAGGCAGGGTTTACCCCTATGAAGAGCTTCGCAAGACTGTGAATTTTGCAAGAGAAAAGGGTATCCCTCTTCACCTTGATGGAGCCAGGCTATTTAACGCGTCCATAGCCTCGGGTAGAGAACCAGGTGAGCTTGTAAGAGGCTTTGATTCCGTAATGTTCTGTCTGTCCAAAGGTCTTGGCGCCCCGGTCGGTTCCATGCTGGTCGGAAACGAAGAATTTATCAAAGAAGCCCTGATCGGAAGAAAGAGGTTTGGAGGAGGAATGAGACAGGCCGGGGTTATCGCCGCCGCCGGAATCTACTCTCTAAATAACAACATCTCCCGCCTCCAGGAAGACCACGAAAACGCGAAAATACTGGGGCAGGAATTAAAAGACCTTGGTTTTGGCTTGACCCCCGACCCGGTCGAGACAAATATTATCTTCGTCAACACACAGCAAGCAGGGGTTGATGCCTTTGACCTTGCAAAAAGCCTGAGGAAAAAAGGGATAGTTATCGGACCCAGGAATTCAGGAAATATTAGGTTCGTCACTCACCTGGACGTCAACAGAGAAGATATTGAGAAGACAATTAAGGCGATAAAAGACTACCTGGCAGGTTAAGCGCTAGAGGAAAAGCTATGGTCGGTACCGGAACTCTTATTAACATTATTACAGTACTGCTGGGTGGTACGGCAGGATTGTTACTCGGCGAGCGCCTATCCAAAAACCTTCAGGAAATCGTAATGAAGGGCCTGGGATTGGTCACACTGGTTATAGGTTTCCGTATGGCTCTCGATACGCAAAGTATATTTATTCCAATGGCAAGCGTGGCCCTGGGTGGTTTACTCGGCGAATGGGGAAAGATTAAAACTCGACTTGATAGTTTAGGTGACTATCTGGAGATGGGCTTCTCCCGACTGGTCTCAGTTAGTTCCACAACCGAGGACTTCACAAAAGGATTCGTAACGGCAAGTCTGGTATTCGCGGTAGGTCCCATGACTTTTCTGGGAGCCATTCAGGACGGCTTGACCGGAAATTTCAAGCTCCTGGCAATAAAATCCGGTCTGGACGGATTTGCCGCAATGATCTTCGCGGCAACTCTGGGTCTGGGGGTACTGTTTTCGGTCATCACCCTGATCGCCTATCAGGGTGGAATTACGCTGCTGGCGTTCTTTGCCCGGGGCGGGATCGGGATGGAAGCAAACCAGGTGGCCGAATCTTTGGCGGTTGGAGAACTTTCTGCCACCGGGGGGATATTAATCATTGGAATCGGACTGGCCTTGCTGGAAATCAAGGACGTAAAAGTGAGTAACTTCCTCCCCGCGATTTTTCTCGCTCCCGCCATTGTTCTTCTCCTATCCGCTTTTGGGGTCTCCTTGTGAGAACAATCAAGACGGCAGCATACTTATGAGAAAATTAACACTCGTGTGCCTTTCCTACCAAATCACTCAATGAAAGCTCACGAGAATTGAGATAATCGAACAGGAAAGAATTCAGTTCTTTAAAAACTGACATCCCCTTAGTCGCCACGGCAGTCCCTATTTGAACCGCCGACGCACCCGCAAGTATCAATTCAATCAGATCTTCACCAGTTTCGACTCCTCCTGCACCAATCACGGGAATAGAAAGTCTTTCATACAAATCGTAAACCGACTTAACCGCGACCGGGTGAATAGCTGGACCCGAAAGTCCTCCCGATTTATTTCCAAGGATCGGCCTCATTGTCGTGACGTCAATTGCCATACCCTTCAATGTATTTATCGCCACTATCCCATCCGCACCTCCGGCCTCTGCGGCTTTGCCAATTTTTCGAATATCGGCGACGTTGGGTGTAAGCTTGGCAAACAGGGGTTTATCAATTTCGCGGGCGATACTGTGTACTATATTTTCAACCAGCCGTGGATCAGTTCCTATCGCTGAACCCAATTTTTCCGCATGGGGGCAGGAAAGGTTAAGCTCTATACCGTCAACTTCCGGGGCAAGCAATTTCGCAGCCCGCCTAAATTCCTCCGGAGACTGCCCGTAAACACTTCCAAACAAAGTTGCTTCAATATCATTCCCCCTTAACTCCTGGACGTATTCTTCCACTCCCGGGTTTGGCAACCCCATCGCATTCAGGTAACCTCCCGCCACCTCTACCACGTTGGGCGAAGGGTGACCGGATCTCGGGTCCAAGCCCAGGCTCTTCGACGTTACCCCTCCGGCTCCGGCGCTGGCAACTCTGGAGAGTCCTCCAGGCGTAGTTCCCATAACACCACTTGCCAGTATAACGGGATTAGAAATACTAAGGCCGGCAATCTCAGTTTTTAACCTATCATGATCAGCCATCACAACTTCCCGAGAGGAAATCTCCTTTTTGCTCGCTGACGATTTTTCCATCCCTATGGATCACCTGACCATTAATGAACGTAGCCACCGGCCAAAAAGATACTTTTCTTCCCTCAAAAGGCGTAACCTTTCCCTTTGAATAAAAATTCTTTCCTCGAATCGTCCTATCCACGTCGACGTCCACGACGGTCAGATCTGCCCAGTACCCTTCTCTAATCTCCCCCCTTCTTTCAAACCCGAAAATTTCCGCGGGCTTTTTCGTCAGCTTATCTATCGGGAACGAAAGAGGGAGGTCGTTCTCCCAGGCGAAGGACAAGCTCAACGGTAATATAGTCTCTACTCCCGGAACCCCCGGACTTCCTCCATCTAAAGTGTTTGACTCTTTCTCGCTTCTCCTGTGGGGAGCGTGATCGCTGGAAATCATATCGATCTCGTTCGAGAAAAACGACTCTCTCAATTTCGAAACCCTATCACGATATCTAATTGGGGGGTGAGTCACGGCGGTAAAATCCGTCAAATCCACGTCCTCCCGTGAGAGCAACAGATGGTGGGGGGTCACCTCGGAAGTCATGCCTGTTTTCAGTTTTGAAACCGTTTCGGAAAGCGTAACGTGAGCTACGTGTAATCGTTCGGGCGAATGCCGAAGCAACTTATCTACGGCAACCAATTCCGCTTCGGGCGGCCTGGAATCCAGATATTCAGCCGGAGTTGAGGAACTATCGGCGACTTTTATCCCCTCTGGATCCTCTGCGTGGACAGTGAGTAGAGAGTCAGTCTTATTGAGTTCTTCAACAAGACCCGAGAGATCCACCGTCTCAGTTGCCATATAATATTTAAAACCGATTGCTCCCACATCCGTCAGCAAGCTAATATCCGAGAGATCCTCGGGAATTCCCGCGTACAACGCAAAATTAACCAGGCTTTTTTC
>JAGXLP010000152.1 GCA_018334615.1 Candidatus Bipolaricaulota bacterium | reverse complement strand
AAGTGAAGGCCTCCGCCGGGCCCTAAAGCGTAACTATGACGAAGGAGGCTCCGCCGTTATTATCGGTGAGAAGACAGGAGCTTCGAGTGCTGCTATTTGTGAGAATTGTGACCAGGTTATTCGCTGCTCCGATTGCAAGGTTCCGTTGATTTACAGGACTTCGGGAAATCTCGGAATTTGTCCTTACTGTGGGACCAGGCAGGATTTATTGGTTTGTCCAAATTGCGGAAGCGACGATATAAAATTCATCGGGGGCGGGCTCGAGAAAACCGAGCAAGAGATCGATTCGTTACTTCCGGGTGCAAAAGTTCGAAGATTTGATTCCAAAAAAGAATCCTGGGCCAAATTTTCCGGACTGATTGCTCGAGTACTCGAAGGAGATATTGACGTGCTACTTGGTACCTCTCTAATCAGTAGCCTTTACCTTAACGCCAGTGTCCCCCTGGTTGGGCTCCTTGACCTGGATATCTTGCTAAATCGACCCACTTATAGATCGACAGAGTTGCTATGGGAAAGGATATTGTCCGGGTACGGTCTCCTTAACCCGGGAGGTAAGCTTTTTTTTCAGGGTTTCCGACTCAACCAGTTTCCGTTTGAACTAATTGAATCGGGAAGTTGGAAGGAACTTTATGAAATGGAGCTGGGGTCCCGGCGACAATTGGGTTACCCGCCGTTTAAGGAACTGATTGAAGTTCAGGTTCAGGGGGTTGAGGAAGACGGCGTTAAGAAAGACCTTGCGGAGTTAAGGGGTAGATTGGAAGACCTGGGTGCTGGGATCGAAGTAATAAGTTCGGTTGATGGGGGTTCCGTAGATAAAAAAGGCCGAGTTCGATCGAGCTTGATGGTTAAAGCAGAGAAGCTGGAGGTTTTCCTGGACGAAATTAACCGAGAAATTCAGGAAAGCAACAGGGAAAGACTTCGACTCAACCCGTTTTCCTAGTTTCTTGGTTGCATCGACAATAATCCATGAATTAGGATTAATTTGATTCTTGGCTTCAGTTTGTTATAGTCCTTGATTTAACGATCGTGAATCGGTCTTTCAGGTTAATGTTAGACTAGAATTCCCGTTGAAAAGTTTGCTTTCTTATCGTTTCCTTCTGGAGATTATCCTATGGACTTTAAAACCAACAACTTTAATCTATGCTTCGAGCTTCCCGTGCCAAATGGACTTAATATAAGGATTATTCCGTGAGTCAACACCAGTTTAGATCACTTTTCCAGTCGACCCTTATTGCCTTGTTTGTGGTATTATTTTTTTCTATGAGCTGTCCTGTTCTGGCGATAACTGTTGAAGAGGATGCTTACAAGATAAATTTATCCGGAAAGAAGACCTGGACGGTCAAATTTGGTCTGGGCGACGGCGAAAGCCTCTCCGGTGTAGGTTACCCGAAAGATTCCTATTCCCTGAGCCAGTCGTTGAAGGCCAACTTGAACGGACGACTTGGCGAAGTGTTTTCCCTCTCGGCCAATCTGGACGATAGCAAGCCCGGCTATTTACAGGAGTTTGGTTTGGAGATGGATACCGATAACTGGAATGGCAGGTTGGGGAATCTCGTTACCGAGGAAGGAGAGAACTTTACCGTCTATAATAAAAAACTTTTGGGGCTCCGGTTGAATGGGAATCTGGAAGAGACAGGGGTTAAGTTGATTGCCGGTCGGTTACAGGGGATCTCCAAAACCAAGGTATTCTACGGTGATAGAGCTGAATCGACCCTGGAGTTTTCCCTCTACGAGTCAGAGGACGAGCTTGAAAGAAGGGGCTATAAAGAAAATATTCGTGGCCTTCAATATTTCGGACTGGATGTAGAATACGTTGAGGGATTCACGGATCCGGAGATAGAGCTGGGCAGAAACGAGGCGTTGTGGGGGTTTTTAGAGGAATGGGAAATCGACTACTTGCGGGACGTGATCGAGAAGGAGCCCACAAAAGAACTTTCATCCGGTCAGTACGAAGCGGTTTCCCGGGACGAGGATTACCTTGTACTTTTACAGGATAGAACGAGCCTGGTTAGAAGCTGGGTAAAAGAATATATCTCGGAATTCAACGAAGATTTGCCGGAAGAGGAGAGAAAAGACTACCCGTTTAATCCCGGAACTGATTACGAAGAAGAATTTCTGCGGGGGCTGGAGGAGTTTATCAAACTGACGGTGGGTGAAGAAAACCTACATTTGAGCGAGTATAGGCAGGAAAGGTTTTATTTTCTTGGAGTTACCGGGGTAAAAAGGGAGAATTTTCAACTGGAGGTTAAACTCGACGGGGACTGGGAGTCGGTGGAGGATTTACCTTCATATAGTTATACCTTATTGCCCGAAAAAGGTATGCTGGATCTGGACTTTCCGGCGGAATTCTTTGAAAACCTAAAAGACAAAGGGATCAAAGTGAGCTTTCTCTACGAGATTTCGGGGAAAGTCTATATGCTAGGGTTTTCAGTGGCCCCGGGCAGTGAGAAAGTCTATCTGAATGGAGAACTACTGGAACGGAATACTGATTATTCGATAGACTACGAAACCGGCGCGTTGCTTATATTTAAGGAACTCGGTCCCGACGATAAGATCCGAGTGGATTTCGAACGCGCTCGTGGGGGGTTTGGGGGTTTTGCCGA
>JAGXLP010000151.1 GCA_018334615.1 Candidatus Bipolaricaulota bacterium | reverse complement strand
TGGGATCTATGAAGCCGTGGGAGAGGTCCGCGATCATATTTACGAACGCGTAGAGGAAGACTGCTATGATCAACCCACCTTCGGCCACGGGAAAGTTTCTCGCCTTGACCGCGTTGTAGATCAAAGTACCAAGTCCCGGACGGTTAAATACGACCTCTGTTAACACGGTTCCGCCAAGTAGCGTTCCAAAGCCGACACCTATGAAAGAAACCACGGGAACCATGGCACTTCGGAGTGCGTGTTTATAGAGTGTCATTCTCTCCGAAACTCCTTTAGCTCGTGCAGTCCTGACGTAATCTTCCGTTAGTTCATCGAGCACAACCGCTCGAGTCAGTCGTGCTATATAGCCGATCCAGCCTATTGCAATTGCGGACATCGGTAAAATTAGGTGATAGAGCTGATCGAGAATGTTCCCGGGGTCTCCCCCGCCCGTGGCGGGAAACCACCTTAATATCACAGCGAATACCAGAAGCAGGACTATTGCTTTTACGAAAGAGGGCATAGTTATGAAAGATACCGAAAGGACCCCCGTTATCTTATCCAGAAGAGAATCCCGGTAGGCGGCGGCAAAAGCTCCTAATGGTATTCCAATAAGGGCAGCGACGCCCATACCGGTGAAGGCAAGTACCACGGTGTAAGGTAATGCCTGGAGTACCAGCTCTCTAACGGGTCGGTGGGTTAAGACGTCTTTCCCCAGGTCTCCTTGGAAGACGTTAAACATGAATTTGCCAAACTGAACATATATAGGTTGGTTTAGCCCCATCTTTTCCTCGAAGTTGGCGATGATTTCCGGGGATGCCCTTGGTCCAAGCAGTATTGTAGCGGGGTTTCCGGGCATGAACTGTATCATAATGAATAGGAGAACCATCGCCCCAAATACGGTAGCCAGAGCGGTAAGAAACCTTCTAAAGGTATACTGGGCCATCAATAACCACCTTTGTTTTTTGAAGCTTTAACTAGAAGCGAAGAGGAAGGGAGAAGGTCTAGTTTGTCGAAAAATATCTCGGTTATCTCCCTTCCTCTCCCCCAAATTTCCAGCTATCGAGTTACAGCTAGTAATCGATTAAAGATCTACCCTGGTTTACCCTTCCGCTTTCTCGAAGTACTCGTACTGTGAGTATTGGGCGAGGTAAGATGGTTCAATACCTGGTTTCGTAACGTGTATCTTAGCCCCATTAGTCACGAATACGAGGGGAACTTCTTCGTGCATGATTTTCTGCATTTTCACGAAGTTGTTTGTCCTTAGATCTTGGTCTAGCGTCGTGGCTGACTCGTCGAGTAGTTTATCGTATTCCTCGTTACACCAAGCTGGGCCATTCCATTTTCCGACTTGATCACAGGTAAACCACTCAAACCAGTAGCCCGGGTTTAAGTTTAGAGAGAAGCTCCAGTAATGCATGGCTGGTGGTTGTTTCTTTAAAGTTTCGTATACGTTTTCGACTTCTTTTATCTTAATTTTAATTCCAACTTGCTTTAACTGTTGCTGTATTATCTGGGCACTAAGGGCGTGGTAATCGGGACCTCCGCAGATAATATTTGTCTCAAATCCGTTCGGGTAACCGGCTTCTTCTAACAATTGCCTGGCTTTCTCGATATCTTGTTCGTAGTCTGGGCAGTCTTCCCAGGAGCCAACCATCTCTTCCGGCAACATACAGTTGTTTACTTCCGGTACGTCGTTGTATGCTCCTTCTACGATCTCGTCAGTATCAATTGCGTATCTGATTGCCTTTCGGACTTTTATATCGTTAAATGGCTCTGCCTGGACATTGAAGCCGACCCAGTGATAACGGAGATTCGTTAATTGATGGACATTAACGCCTTCTTTGTTTTCGTATCTGCCGACTGATGTTAGGGAGATGGAGGTATCGTCGAGTTCGCCTCTATCGAAGGCCATTTCCGCTGATTTGTCGTTTTCGATAGTCATTAGTTCGATTGTCTCAAATTCCGGTTTTTCTCCATAATAGTCCTCGAACCGCTCGAGTACGATTTTTTGATTTGGGGTCCAGGACTTCCACCTGTATGGCCCTGATCCTATTGGATGAGTAACGAACTCGTCACCTAAATCCTCATAGGCCTTCTTGCTTATAATAGCACCGGCCGTGTAAGGAATGGAAGTGGTAAATAAAGAGGCAAGAGGTTCGCTGAAAACCAGTACACCGGAGTACTTGCCGGTTACCGCTACGTAATCCAGAGTCTTCCAGGAGCTCTTGTAAGGTGAATCGTTTTCGGGGTCGATAATCCGTTCATAAGAAAACTTTACGTCTTCGGCAGTTAATTCGCCGTAACCTTCGTGAAACTGTATGCCCTTTTTAAGTTCAAAGGTAACGACCTTTCCGTTTTCGCTGACGTCCACGGATTTGGCAGCATCTAGTTTTAGTTCCTGAGAGCCGGGTTTGTATTTCATTAAACGGCTAAAAATTGCCAGATTTATGTTGTACTCTTCGTCACCGAGGTGAAAGGCCGGATCCATGTTGGTTATATCCTGACCTTTTCGCGACCTTACTCGTAACACGTCTCCGTCGTCAGCCGCCAGAGCTAGAAACCCGCTTACTACAAGTAGACTTGAAAGAATTAGAGCAAAACTAATTGTCTTTAGACTAAAGCTTTTTTTCATTTCAGCCTCCCTTTTCTAATTGTGAAAAA
>JAGXLP010000150.1 GCA_018334615.1 Candidatus Bipolaricaulota bacterium | reverse complement strand
GTCTCGAAGTGCAGAGCAATTCGGAAGCCATTTCGGAGATGTAATCTTAGAACTGTAAGCAAGTCACGTTTTAATTCTAATTTGACTCACCCCAGATAAAGCTGTGAAAGGCCATTTAGGAATTTTCAGTTGTTTTCCTATTAAGCCATTGTCACGATTCAGTTTGTCATCCAGTTCGGTATTCTAAGCCTGTTTGATTATAGGCAGACCTGAGGTTTCTACCCAATTATGGCTAAAAAAGCGTTGAATGATCTTCATCCGGTTGAGGCCGCCGATAAGTTACGGAGTCTTTCCGATTCCGAGGCAGCGGAACGAATTGAAGAATTAGACCTGGATTTTGCTGCTGAAGTCTTTGAGTCGATGGATCCGTGGCAGGTTTCTGGAGTATTTCGCGAACTATCCGGAAAACTCCAGGCGAGAATTCTGGAGCGTATGGAACCTGATGACTCGGTCGATTTGCTTCAGGAACTTTCTCCTGAAACTCGACAGGTAATTCTGGGTCGCATTGACTCGCTAACTCGTAAGCGACTCGGTACGCTGCTTAAATACCCTCCGGACACGGCGGGCGGTACCATGTCGCCGGAGGTCTTGAGTCTTCCCGAAAATATGACGGTGGGGAATGCAGTAGACAGGCTGAGGAAACGGGAAGAAGAATATGAAAACATAAACTATGTTTACGTGACGGACCAGGACGGCAATCTTACTGGTGTTCTCCCGCTCAGAAATTTTGCCTTCAGGGAACCGGAGTTGAGGTTGAGTGAAGTAATGAACCCGGAAGTACAAACGGTTTCACCCGATTTAGATCGGGAAAAGGTCGCCCGGCTCTTCGACAAGTACGACTATTTAGCCCTGCCTGTAGTCAACGACGAAGGTAGATTATTAGGGGTTATAACAGTTGACGACGTAATTGATATACTGCGACAGGAAGACACCGAAGACATGCTGGAGATGGTGGGAATAAGTGACGCGAGGGAGGAATCGGTCTGGACCCCCTGGAGAACATCGATGAAACATAGATTGCCCTGGCTCGTGATCAATCTGGGAACGGCTTTACTGGCCGCAATCGTCGTAAGCGTTTTTGAAAGTACAATTGCAAAATACGCCGTACTAGCAGTTTTTATGCCCGTTATTGCCGGTCAAGGGGGGAACTCTGGTTCGCAGACAGTTGCCCTGCTCGTCCGAGGGATTGCTCTGGGGGAGATAACCGAGGGCCAGAGTTCGAGGGCTTTGGCCAAGGAAGCTTTTCTTGGAATACTTCACGGCCTATCGATTGGGATTATCGTCGGCTCGATTGCTTTTATCTGGAACGGCTCCATGAAAATTGCTTTAATAGTTGGTGTTTCCATGGTTTTAAGTATGATAGTTGCCGGAATTGCCGGAGTCCTGATCCCCGTTGGGCTTAAGAAGGTTGGCCTGGATCCGGCTCTATCGGCAAATATTTGGATGACCACCGTCACTGACGTCGCGGGTTTCTTTTTTCTTCTGGGTCTGGCCTCCTGGTTGCTTATGTAAATTCCAAAGACCTGCCCTGGCAAGGTCTTTTGTTGTTAAAGAAAGTAATTCAGAACCTCATAGGGTTTTGGTACAAGCTCTTCGTCTTGGTGCTAGCCTCTTTGGTTGCAAGGTGAGATTTTAAAATTAGTGGTCAATGTGATATACTTATCATACGATATATGATTTTTATCACGAAACTACACTGGTCTTATACATTCTGTTCCCGGTGGGGTTTTCGGGGCTCCATTAATTCTGACTTTTTAATTTAACCTCGTTATTTTTGGGGAGGCGATATCATCAAGACCTCTCAAAAGACCCGAAAGGTCGAGTATATTCGAAATAGAATGGAAAAACCGGACTGGAAATTAGCAGAGGAGCTTGACGAAACTATTTATTATGTTTGGTTGGTTAAAGAAGTGAAGAGGAATCCAAAACTGCAGAGGAAGCGAGGTCATATCAGGCGTTAAAACTAAACTGGATTGGGTAAATTCGGGGGATTATCTTTAATAGCTAGAGAGTTATGACTGTGAGCTTGAAGCGCAGACAAAGTGCGCGAAGGGTACTGAACAGCCGTTCTTAACCTAGTCAGGGTTTCACCAAAATTAGCTGGAAAATACCTCCAGGGCTAACCTGGTAGTTTGTTTTTGTGGAGGGACTGAACGTAAACAAACTAGCCGTGCCAGGTCAGTACTGGAGGTTTATTAATTAATAGGCGTAGATAGAAGTGGAAGCCCGCTAAAGGAGTAGTATGGATATTTTGCGAGGATTTTATCTCTACCTGATTTGTCTGGGGACGTTCCTGGCGATAGACTTCACCTGGCTTGGCCTGGTTGCCCGAGAGTTTTACAGGAGGGAGCTGGGTGAGCTTATGTCGGACTCGGTTAACTGGACAGCCGCGTTCGTATTTTACCTCCTATTTGTAGCAGGGATAATTGTATTTGTCGTGAACCCGGCCGTGCAAAAGAGCTCGCTCGGCTGGAGTATCGGAGCGGGATTCCTGTTCGGAGTAATTGCCTATGCTACTTACGATCTAACTAACCTGGCTACGCTGGCCGGCTGGTCCTTAAAGGTTACCGTAGTTGACATGATTTGGGGAGGAGTTCTCTCGGCCACGGTTTCACTTGTAGGTTACCTGGTTGGCGGGCGTTTTCTGGCTTAAGG
>JAGXLP010000051.1 GCA_018334615.1 Candidatus Bipolaricaulota bacterium | reverse complement strand
ACCCCAGAGGTTATTGGTATGGTTCCAGCTACTTTCCAGTGCCTCTGTCAGGTTCGTTTTCCCTCCGAGTAGAACCTCCTGAGTTACAAAGACGAATTTTACCAGGAGATAAATTCCCGGGATGATGAAGAGAAATAACCCCAGAACCGCTGCCAGGTTGGCTGCCAGGTTAACGCCAACCAAAGTTAAGTATTTTGGTTTTATCTCTTCAACCGAGTCTATAAGCGACGGGTATTTTCCGGAGTTTATTTTTCGATCGAGAAAGATTGTTATTCCTGCCGCGGCCGGGATAAGCAGCGCTAAAATTAGAAGGCTGGCAAAGAGACTTCCCCCTCCCCCGAGGATCGATATTAGCCTATTTGAAGCCAGGAGGCCATTTAAAAAATAGGCCAGAAAAGTCGGGGCAAATAGTACGGGAAAAGAAACCGTTTCCCTTATCACCTTCTTAATCAGAAGTTTTAGCTCCATAAAGCTAAATACTCAGTCAAGCCTTAGGTGTTTCAGCCATGATTGGTTTTGACCTTCTCCAGTGAATTGTCCACGACATCCAGGGCTCTTTCTAAATTTTCCTTATCGATAACCAAAGGCATTAGGAGACGAATTACGTTCCCGTGCAGTCCGGCTGTAGGGAGAATTACGTTCTCTTCTAAAGACAATTCTGCGACCTTTTGCGTAATCTCGGGAGCGGGTTCTTTGGTTTCTCTGTCCTGAACCAGTTCTATAGCTATCATTGCTCCCAGCCCCCTTACGTCCCCTACTATATCGTGTTTTTGCTTCATTTGACGGAACCTGCTCACTGCTATCTCACCGATCTCCGACGCGCGCTCCAGAAGGCCTTCCTCCTCGATCACGTCAAGTACCGTGAGGGCGGACCTTATCGCTATTGGGTTACCGACGTAAGTACCGCCAATGCTTCCTGGTTTAGGAGCGTCCATGACTTCAGCTTTTCCAATTACTCCCGAGAGCGGCATACCTCCAGCCAGGGACTTGGCTACGGTTATAAGGTCGGGCTCGACGTCGAAATGTTCAGCAGCAAAAAACTTCCCCGTGCGCCCCATGCCGGACTGTATTTCGTCGAAGATTAGGTCTATCCCGTATTTATCGGCAAGCTCCCTTAGGTAAGGTAAGAAGTCGTCAGGAGGAACGAGAAAGCCTCCCTCTCCGACTACCGGCTCGATTATAATTGCAGCCACGTCTTCCGGGTCAACCATGGTTGTTAGCTCGTTTTCCAGCTCCCGAACTTCAAAGTTCGACCTGTACCTATTTGGATAGGGCAGTCGATAAACGTCCGGAGCGAAAGGGCCAAAGCCCGCCTTGTAGGGATTTGCCTTGTGGGTCAGGGTCATTGTTAGCAAGGTCCTTCCGTGAAAGGCATTTTGGAAGGTAACCAGTGCCCCTCGTCCGGTATCCGCCTTGGCGAATTTTACCGCGTTTTCCACCGCCTCGGCCCCGCTGTTGAAAAAAGCTGCCTTTTTTTGTGTTTCTCCCGGAGCGAGTTCCGAAAGTCTTGCCGCAAGTTTAGGATAGCTTTCGTAAGGGATGGCACTAAAGTCCGTATGGAAGAACTTCTCCACCTGGTTTTTTACTGTTTCTACGACCTTTGGATGGCTGTAACCGACGGCGAGACAACCCCAGCCTCCGCTGAGGTCGATATATCTATCTCCGTTCTCGGTGTAAACTATAGCTCCCTGTCCTCGATCTATGTAATTCGGGACAAAGCTGCCTATAGATTCCGGTAAATATTGATCGTAATTTGTGGATGTCATTTGGATTTTCTCCCCGTTCTATGGATTTTACTCATACTCACACCCTCCTTTGAAAAGAGTTTTTCTGTTTTTACGACTTTAATTACCTCAAATCAACGGAGTTATAATAGTGAAGGATGGTGATTTTTGCAATTACAAAACCAGTCGGGGAAACTGGTTTTTCACCAAGGCGGAAGCTGTTACATGACGGGTTCAGATCCGGTTTAGGTTAGTTATATTTAAGAGGACCGTTTCTCCCTGTACTTCCTAGCCTGGAAGATAAATGGTTCCAACCTGGTTCTGATGTTGGTAGACTGCTGGGCGTCGAACGTAAGGTTGAGCCAGGGGATATTCTGGTGGTCTTTTTTCACGAGATTGGATACAGCAATGATCATTGATCCGGGCATACAGCTGAACGGAGTAACGGTGATAACGCCGTCCGCCCCTTTTTTCGCGTAATCAATTGCTTTGCCGATTTCCAGTACCGGTTCTCCCCGGTAATCTTCCGGAATATACGGATGGCTATTATCGGCTAGCTCACCAACTGAGGGATCGGATAGGTCCTTCTTGTCGAGGTAGTCGGAGAACTTATCTTTAACTTTGTTTTCGCCGTAATGCTGGACGAGATCTTTGGCCCACCCTTTTAAGAACTTTAGGAATTTCCTGTCGCGGAAACCGTCCTGTTTTTTCTTCCTGTTTGTATAGTAAAGCCATTCGGCCATGGGCCCGACTCGGACTTCTCCCCCCAGGTCCTCGATCAGGCTCACGAGGTTGCAATTACAGAGTTCGTTTGCTCTCACGTATATTTCCCCAACAATCCCGATGAGTGGTCTATCTCTGGGCCCGGTTTCTATGGAATTGAATTTTTTGCCAATTCCTTCTAGTGCCTCGATTAGGCCGCTCGTTCCCTTCTCCGCCATCTTCTGTTTTAGCTCCTCCAGGCTCTCTTCGTAGGCTGCGTCAGCCGATCCGGTTTCTTTTTCGTACGGCCTGGTCCGCCAGAGGGTTTTCTGGAGAAAATCCACCGCTACTATTCCCTGCCACGCCAGGTTCCGAAAATCGAACCCCAGGTTTTCCGCGGAATAGGAGTTGTACGCTTCGAGGGATATTATTTCCACCGGTTGATCGAGGTGGGAGAGGATCAGTTTCTGGGCCGTGTGATATTGACCGAATCGGCAGGGACCGGAGGAGGTCGGCATAAAAAAGGCAGACTTTTCGGGATCAAAGTCCGGTGTCTCCTCGATCAGTTTTATCAGCTGGCCGGTGGTTACCACGAAAGGAAGACATTCCCCGCCTTCTGAGTACCGGCGACCATAATCGAGACAGTCCGAATCCGGTTTGGGCAGCATCGTAGCGGTTAAACCTTGATTTCGAAACGCCCCCACCAGCGCGTGGCCGTGGTCTGACATGTACGGCACGTAGATATTTTTTTCTACGCCCAAATCCCTCTCTATTCCAGAATGTATGTCAATCAGGTCTTGCTTGCTCAAAATGGATCACCTATTTCTCGATTTCCGGGAGGACTTCTCTATTAAAGAATTAGTTTAATTTTTACCGCTAAATGTAACACAACCGATCGTGGTCTTCGATCCTATTCAAACCACCCTTACGCTGCCTCAATGAGTCCAGAAATGCTTCACAGCGCGTTACTATCCCGGCATCGGCGCTATGTTCGTCGAGCTCCAGGTGGAGGAAGGGTTCCTCCTCCAGTATTTCCCTGGCGTAGCGGATTATGAACGAATCGGGACCACATCGAAAGTGAGATAAATACAGTCCGTACAGGTGGGGATGTTCCTCGATAAAGGTGGCAGCACTCAATATTCGTTTACCCCAGTCCCACTGCATCTCCTGGTGAAGATCGTCCGGGTTTATCTCCTCGACCGGCAAGCAATCTATGGGTATCGGAACTACTCCCAGTTGTCGTAATTTTTCCGGAATTTTCATGTTCAATCCCGGGTCACAGCCATTGTACGATCTACTCATTACTACCAGCCCTCTCCGGGAAGGACCGAGTTTTTCCAGGACCCGTTTTCCCATTTCCAGACAGTTATTCTTAGCTTCCGCCTCCGCCTTTCTGGCCTCTGATAGTGCCTTGCTGACTTCCGCACGGTTCTTTCCCAGCTTCCGTCCCAGGTTTCTTAGCTCCCCCATGAGTCGCTTATCCGAATAAAAGTGGAAGGCCTGAGTAATTAATTCAACCGGGTAATTAGACCTTTCGAAATCAAACTGACCGTTTGAAATATAGGGTAAACCCTGAACCAGCGGGCAGTTGTAGTTCGTCCTGGTATCGGTATTGTCGTGGTCGTTGCTGACCATTGCAGGGAGGAAAAGGTAATCCAGCCCGTCTCCCTCCCTTGCGTAATTAAGCAGATTGCTAATATGACCGTAGGCTATCTTCGAGGGTAGACAGGTCTCCGAGGTGGCATTCTGGGAAGATTCCCGGATCAAAGATTTATCGGTGTCTTTGGATAGGACTACGTCGTAACCAAGAGTTTTGAAGAAAGTCGACCAAAAAGGGAACTTGCTCCAGAATAAAAGTACTTTGGGTATACCTATCTTGCCCTCCGAGCGGTCGCTGGTAGATTTATAAAGCCGTGTATTCCACTCCTCCGATTGACGGAAATCCTCCCCCCAGAACTGGCGGTTCCGGCGGGAAAATAGGTCGGGAATCTCCATACCTCCCTCATCTCCGGTGTTTTCGTGTTTTACACCGCTCTCACCGTCGGAATCGTATTTTCCGCATCGACTTCCATAAAATAGAGGCTTCTTACCGTCCAGTCGAACCTGCTTTATCTCACAGCGATTGGAACAGTCCTCACAGGTGAAGGTAGAAGTCTCGAAGTCCTTGCTGCCGAAATCGAATCCGAAGAAATTGCTCTTGCCGTTTTCCTTACTTGCCCGATGTTCTCTTGCCAGTATCGCGGCCCCGTAGGCTCCGGTCACCTCGTGGTGGTCGGGAACAATCACCTCTTTGTCTTCCAGAAGCTGGCGAAAAGCCGCCGCCACCGCTTTGTTTCCGGCAACGCCACCCTGAAAGTAGACCTTTTTTCCGATCTCCTTCTTGCCAACGACTCTATTTAGATAGTTAACGGCGATGGAGTAAGCTAGACCGGCAATCAGTTCCTGCTTATCGACGCCTCGTTGCTGGTGGTGAATAAGGTCGGATTCCATAAATACGGTGCACCTTTCTCCGAGGTCTACGGGTGAAGGCGAATCCAGAGCCACCTCCCCGAATTCGGAAATATCGATATCCAACCTTTGTGCCTGCTCTTCGAGGAATGAACCGGTTCCTGCCGCACAGGCCTTGTTCATGGAAAAATCAGTTACTGTGCCGTGGTCCAGTTTTATGTATTTGGAATCCTGCCCTCCAATCTCAAAAATGGTATCGACATCGGAGTCCATTCTGATTGCGGCAGTTGCCTGGGAGGTGATCTCGTTTTTTATCAGGTCCGCTCCGATTAAACTTCCTATCATTTCCCGGCCCGAGCCGGTAACACACGCTCCCTTTACCCGCATTTGTGACTTTAGTTGCCTTTTAAGTTTTCTCAAACCTTTTTGGACGGCGGAGATCGGCTCTCCCGCGGTCTTCAGGTATACTCTACCCAGAGGGCGTGCTCCTTCGTCGATGGCCACCAGGTTTGTGCTTATGGAACCGACGTCGACCCCGAGATAAATCCTTTCTCTTCCTGTTGTGGTATAAATTTTATCTTTATCGTTAAAATCAAGTTTTGTACTCCCGTGTTCCTCGTTAGGATCGTCGCAGTCCAATGAAGCCAGGGGTGGACGGTTCCCCACTTCTTCCCTGGTCTGAGCTTTTTTCTTTAGAGTTTCTCTCTGCTCTTCCCAGTTTATACCGGAACATTTACCGCGTTCGTCAGCCAGCAGGGCGGAACCGATGGCACTCATGAGGACCTCGTGACGGGGAATCATCAATTCTCCTTCCTCGAGCCCCAGGGTATCTTTAAAAGCACGGACCATTCCCTGATTTCTGGAGACTCCTCCCTGAAATAGCACCGGAGCATGAATCTCTTTTCCCCCGGCGACGTCACCCAGAAAGTTATGTGCCACGGCGTAACACAACCCGTTAACTATGTCCGCCTGGGAAGTCCCCACCTGCTGGAGATGGATTATATCCGACTTGGCAAATACGGAACAGCGGCCGGCTATACGGGGCGGGTCCTCAGATTCCAGGGCAAGCTGGGAAAATTCCTGAATTGATAGTCCCAGTCTCTCTGCTTGCTGGTCGAGGAAAGAACCGGTTCCGGCTGAACACTGGCTGTTGAGGGCGAAGTCCACAATTTCTTTGTTTCCCCCGGAATCTCCCAGGACCAGAAGTTTGGAATCCTGGCCGCCCAGTTCTATTACCGTCCTGGCCCGGGGGTAACGGCGACTTACGGTTTCACCCTGGGCGATAAGTTCGTTGAAGTGATCCCCCTCGAGGAGATCGGCAAAAAGAGATCCCCCTGAACCCGTCGTTCCCATAGCCTCTACTTCTTCCGGGTTATATTTCCCGAACAGTTCGTCCAGAGTGTCTATGACAGTGCTTATCGGTTCACCCCGGGATCTGCGGTAATAACTTTCCAGCAAGTTTTTGCTCTTATCCAGCAGAACTACCTTTACAGTTATTGAACCAATATCTATTCCTAACAACATATATTGATAAACCTCTTTCCTGTCAGATGCCAGCCATCGAAATCCCGTCTTCTTAATGATAATGATTGTGAGTATTTTGAAAAACCCATTGGAGCTCACAGGAGCGTTGTTTAGATCAATGGCGCCTATATTCTAGAGTAAGACCCGGCGCTGGGCAAATTATTTGGCCAATATTTGATGCTTGAATGGACCATGGCGGAAGTTGACTGGTTGGTTGTTTGAAGATTGGGTTTGAAGACTTATCCTCCCGGTTTTTGATTTTGATCATTCTTCCGTTATAGGATAACATCTTTCTAGTCATTTTATTCAGGAGGAGATATTATGCTCGATCGAAAGGATGGATCGATCCTGTTTGTGTTAACTCTATTTTTGCTCGGTCTGGTCCAGCTAACCGCTTTTGGAGAGGCTCCGGTGGACCGTACAATTATAACCGTGTACCAGAATGGCCCCTCGCTGGTAGTGAAGAGAGAGGGAGTTGAACTTGACCAGGGAGTAAATGAATTATCCAGGGTAATTCCGTCTTCGGCGCTGACGAAAACAATTTTTCTCGACATCCCCGACGGGACTGTAAAGAATTTCCGGGTAGTGCCCTCGGTCAATAAGGAAAGTGGTCTGCTGGAGCGTTTCGTGGGGAAAGAAATCGCGGTGTATAAATCGGGAGACGACGATTCGGTGGAAGGAACTCTGATCGATCTTATTGGCGGGAAGCCCTTGCTAAAAAGTTCGGACGGTGAGTTTAGCTTGATTCGAGACCCGGGCGAATATCGGATAAAAGGTATATCGCCCGAACTTCAGGAGAATACCCTGAAGGTAAGATTAATTTCCGATGAACGGAAAGAGTCTTCCCTCACCCTGGGGTATCACCTGAACGGATTGGACTGGAGTCCACAGTACGTAGGGTTTCTGGATGAAGAGAAGGGTAAACTCGGTCTTCGGGGAATTGCCCATATTTCAAACGATACGGGATGGAGTTTCGAGCAGGCGAAACTGTATTTGCTGGCGGGTAGTCCCGCAAGAGAGGAAGCGGAAGGAGTTAAGTTTTTTGCGGCAAGAAACGTGGCCAAACAAGATACTTCCGCTCCGGAAAGTGTGTTTGATTATTATCGTTATCCCGTGGATTACCGCCTGGACCTGACCGAAGGGACGAAAACTCAGGTGAAATTTCTCCGGAAAGACGCCGTGAACTATCACAGATATTATAGGTACGAACCTGCAGTATCGTCGGCCGTAGCCTCCGTAATTGTGTTGGTCAACACGGAGGAGAAAGGGTTGGGACTACCCCTCGCTTCCGGGACAGTACGGATATACGACAGTACCGAAGAAAGAACTTTTCTCGGCGCCGACAGTTTGCCAAACTTGCCAGAGGGAAATAGCGCGGAGCTGGACCTGGGCAAGACTTTTGACGTAAAGGGAGAGAGGAAAAGAACAAGTCACAGTAAACTGGATGATAAGTACTGGGAAGACCAGGTAACAATTGAACTTACCAATAGAAAAGACCAACCGGTAACGGTTAAGGTTATCGAAAGACTGCCCGGAAGCTGGGAGATAATAAGCTTCGACCGCGATTTCGAGAAGATCGACTCTAACAGGGTTCAATGCGAGGTAAAGGTTCCGTCGGACGGGACCGCTCGGATTTCCTATACCGTAAAGTATCGGTATTAAGAATCACTGGAATTATTCTCCTTAAATTCTTAAATTTTAACCATGCAAAATGAAGATGACGGGTTCGACTACAAGCGCTATGCAGGGGCAATCGAGGAGGCACTGGGAAAAGTTGCGGCGAAAAACGGCGTGGTGAGTATAAGACAAATTCAACTGGAAACTTCAGTGCCGAAGGATCTGATAGTGGAAG
>JAGXLP010000149.1 GCA_018334615.1 Candidatus Bipolaricaulota bacterium | reverse complement strand
GCCAGGTAGAATCCAACCCAGTCGTAGTGCTCGACTTCCCGGCGTAACAAACCGGCTACCCTTTCCAGAACCTCGGAACCCTCCTCGGATTCACCCTTTATTTCTTCAACCTTTTCTCGCAATTTCTGAAACAAGTTTTCCACCTTCAGCCGGCCTCCTTCAGTCGAGATTTGAAGCTTTCAATCAACCTAACGGGGGAAGGATCCACCCGGTTCAACAAAGCAAGGTAGGTGGAAAAATAGTCGCCAAAGTAAATCTGGCCGATTATCCTGGCAAACTTGTCTCCTTCCGGCGCTTTCACAACCGAGTATTCAATTCCCTCATCGCTAAACAGTTCTTCCATTATTTCCATCCTGAGCCTGTTTCTTTCCAGTTCCATTCCATTTTTGAGCACGATCACTTTCCCTTTTTCCATCAACTCGCTACCCAGCTCGTAGCCCACGGTCTCGTTATGATTTAGCTCCGGAAACAGGTTCCAGAATGCCGGTTGTTTGGCGTTCTCGTTAATCTGTGTCTTCCAGCGATAGGCGACGACCTTCGTATTTCCCTTCGTACCGTAAATGATCGGTATCTTTCCTTCGAATTCTCGTGCGAGCCTTTTGGGTGGATTATCCTTCGTTTCGACCCCGCTATTCCAGGTCTTAGCCAGGTCGCTGATTTTCTCAATCAACCCGGATAAATCCACAGTCCCGGCCAGTCCGGCTCTGTCAAAAATCTTTAGAAGAGGAAATAACATATACCCGGTCGAGGCTCGAGGCTGGTGGCCGGTGGGAAACTTGACCAGGGGAACTGACTCACGCCGACAAAAATCCTCCATTTTGCCTCCGGTAGAAAGGCACACAACCCTCATACCCCGCCGGAGACCGTCGCGTAAAGCGGACAGAGTTTCCTCCGTATTTCCGGAGTAACTGATGGCAATCAAAAGGTCATCCGAACGGGTCCCCTTCGGTAAGCAGTAGCCCCGATTCGAATCCACCGGGAGGTCAACCAGACGGGATAGCAGATCACCAACGATACCCGATCCCCCCATGCCCGTAACCACCACTCTATCGAATCTCTCAAAATCGAAAGGAAGTTCTTTCTCTCTTCCAATCGATACTGCCTCCTCACACTGGGAGGGGAAAGTATCGAGATCTTCAATCATACCTTCGGGGTCCAGTTTCCCCATCCTGCGTTTATCGTCAAGTACCATGGTACCACCTCAATCCAATTCAGAACCCCCTATAGGGGTAGTCTCTTTTCTTAACCCAAAATAGATGAGATTTACAATAATATTTTATCCCTCGCTATCTCCTAATTAAAGAACCTTCCACCCGGTGTTTGGAAAATTATGTACATTCATGAGGGCCAAATCCAGCCCCACGGGCCCTTAATTAAGGTCGGTCCATAACCAGGAAAAGGGAACTTCTTCAAAATTCGTTCGGTCTCACTCGTCTTCTTTTTCGAACTCCCTGGCCACCTGCTTGACTTCCTGTGCCTGATCCTTATCCATTACCAGAAGTGCTTCGGGGGTACTCACAACCACAACTCCGGATAAACCAAGCACAACTGAGGACTTTCCCGTTTCATCGTAAACCAGATTACCCTCGGATTCGCGGAAAGTCACCTCACCCTTATAGCTATTATCAGATTCGTCACTCTCAAGCAAGAGCTCGAAGCTGGGCCAATCACCAAGATCGGACCATTCGACAGAAGCCGGTATAACCGCCCTGTTACTGGCCTTTTCCATTAATCCATAATCGATTGAAGTCCCGGTAAAATTTTCGTACTGCTTCCTGAGAGTCTTCTCCTCTCTCGACGTCCCGAGAGAATCTTTGATCTTCTCCAGGCCCCGGAACAGTTCGGGCATATAACCTCTCAAGCCCTTCAGTAACTTATCGGTTCGCCAGATGAAAGTTCCGCTATTCCAGTAATAGTTACCCGCTTCGAGGAATTTTTCCGCCGTACTCGGTCCCGGCTTTTCCGTAAAGCTAAGAACTCTTTTGGCGGTTTCACTACCTCCAAGGGCCTCTCCCGCCTCAATGTAACCGAAACCGGTGGCGGGTCTGGTTGGTTTTATCCCCAGGGTGACCAATTCACCCTGTTCATAGGCAACTCGGGCTGCCAGTTGAAGCAATTCTCTAAATCTCGCTTCCTTGCCCACCATATGATCTGCAGGCAGAACCACCATTACGGAATCCTCTTTCTCCAGATTCAGCACCTTTTGAGAATAAACCGCGGACAACCCAATGCAGGGGGCGGTATTCTTTCCCATCGGTTCCTCGATTATGTTGTCAGCGGGGAGTTGAGGTAAGTCTTCCTCCACTAGTTTCCCTTTTCCCTGGTTGGTCACGACAAGGATATTTTCTGGATCAATCAGCGGAGCAACCCGATTATAGGTTTTGGAAAGCAAAGACTCTCCGTTGACTTTTATAAACTGTTTTGGCCTTTCGGACGTGCTAAGCGGCCAGAGCCTACGCCCCCTTCCACCGGCCATAATAACACCGTAAATTTTGTATTCTTTCATCAAACCTCCCTCGTTTGAAGTTACCTTCGTTAGAACTCTACCCCCAGCCCAACTGAACCGTAGTAGCTATTATAGACCTCTCCGGCCTCGTCCAGTCCCCAGTTGACCCCGGAAAGGAAAGAGATCCCCCAGCGATTTCTAAACGGATAGGAGACCTCCAG
>JAGXLP010000148.1 GCA_018334615.1 Candidatus Bipolaricaulota bacterium | reverse complement strand
GCCGCAAAATAGAGTGTATTCCTTCCGTATTCCTCGTTGACTTCGTCCATAACCCGAAGCAATCCCTCCCGCCTCCTCCGGTTAGGCAAGAGCGGCCGGGCGAAAGAATCTTTTGACCGCAACTTTGACGCTCTGATTCCCACCATCGTCGGATTAGCCGGAAAACCGAGCTCCTTTTTTATCTCCAGGGCGAAGGAATAAATTAAATTACCGTCATCCACGTATCGACCGGGCGTTAACTGTTTTCCTTTGACGTTAAATTCACCGTCCCTGACTGTTAACTTCAGGGTTCCGGCCATTAAACCCTTCTTTCTTAACCGGTACCCTACTTTCTGAGCCAGCTTAAATAGCACGGGAAGCGCCTTGCGGGGAGTTCGTTTGTAATCAGGCAGGGTAAGAGAATTGCCTATTGACTTCACTTCCTCCTCGTAGCTGGCTGGCAGAACCGGTGAAGGGTCTTTTCCCTGGCCCATCATCTTCAATCGGGCTCCATCAACTCCGAATTCCTTCTTCAGCTCCTTTTCCGGAAAATCACCAAGTTCCGATACCGAGCTCACCCCCAGACGATTTAACCTTTTTTCGGTTCTCGCACCTATACCGCAGAAGTCCGTCAGGGAAATCTCCTCTAGGACATCAGAAACCTCGTCACCCCTGATCCAGGTTACTCCATCCGGTTTCTCCATGTCCGAAGCCAGTTTGGCAAGAAGTTTGTTCCTGGCGATGCCAACCGAACAGGTTATTCGTTCTCCAAACTCCTCTTCTACGTCCTTCTTTATCCTCTCTACAAGTTTCTCGGGCGACCGGTACTCTTGCACTTTGGTGGTAACATCGAGAAAGGCTTCGTCTACCCCGAACGGCTCGAGTTTCGGGCTATAACTCCGCAATATATCGAAAAAAATATTCGTTATCCACTCGTATTTGTCGGGGTCTCCGGGTACTAGAATCAGGCCAGGGCACTTTTTTTGGGCCTTCCAGGTTGCCATCGCCGACTCGACGCCGCACTTTTTGGCTTCTTTCGAGGCAGCAGCTACTACCGACTTGATGGTCGGCTTTCCGGTTACGACGATCGGTTTACCCCGGAGATTGGGGTTGGCCTGTTGCTCGACGGAGGCAAAATAGGAGTCCATGTCTACGTGAAGTATGGTTCTGCTCATCGGGGTTGGTGTCGATTTAACCAGAGTTTATCCAGCTTCCATCTCAATTTTTTGCCGTCGAACGTAAGCTGAAAAACGTCCTCCCCTACTTTGACGGAAAAATGATGTAGTGGAGCCTCTCCCTTGAAGGAACGGTGGTAGAGGTTGACCTCGTCGATTTCGTGCTTCCGCTCCCGCCAGAAAAACCACACGGGCTCTACCTTCCCGAAGGAGAACTTTACTCCTACCTTGACTGGTTTGTCTATGTCTTTATACATGGTAAATGAACCTGAAAATTTTCCATAATAGGCTTTTTCGGAACAATTATCAGAGAACCTTAAGAGATGCGTTCAATATATTGGCCTTTTGTTGTCGAGGGCTCTGGCCGAGAAAATTCCAGCGACGTGGCGCATATGCCTGACCGAATAGGGAATTACCTGAGGCTACCTCAGGTAATTCCCAGTAAGGGATATTACCATAACCGAATGAGGTTAAATCTTTATGCATAATACTACCTATAGTGAAAACCCCTATCATGAACAGAACAGTTTGAGCACGAGAGTTGGAAATTTCTCGGTCCGGAGAGCCCGGAGGCCAACCTTCCAATTACATCTTCCGGATCACTCCCACGACCCGACCCCTTATCTCCACCTCGGACGGGTCCTTAACTATAACCTCGTAATCCGGATTAGCAGGCTCCAGGTGAATTTCTCCTTCGACCCTGGTTAGTTTCTTAACGGTACCTCTTTCATCATCCACGACTGCGACAACGATGTCCCCGACTTCGGCCGTAGGTTGTTGCCGAACGATTACCAGGTCACTACGATGAATTCCGGCCTCAACCATGGAATCCCCGTCAACTCGCAGGGCGAAAAGATCCTCCTGGTTGGGAAACATTTCCTCCAGGTCCAGGAGACCTTCAACGTTCTCCACGGCTAGCGTCGGTTCACCCGCCACGACCGAACCGACAACCGGAACCCCTTCTCCTTCACTGAACAACCTCTCCGTTTTCTCTTTCACCGGCCTGATACCCCGGGCCTGACCCTTTACCCTATCTATCCAGCCCTTTTTCTCCAGAGCACTCAGGTGATCGAACACGCCCTTCGTGGAGCTAATGGAAAACTCACGTCCGATCTCGCGAATAGTCGGAGGACGTGAGTTTTCCTCTATCGTCTCGTGCACGTACCGTAGAATTTCGTACTGTCTCTTGGTTAAATTTGCTTTATACATGATCTAAAACTATGTTACTAAACTTTTGTTTAGTATACAAGCCCCGACGGATAATTCCCCCCGCGAAATTTTCAGAAAGCTTGGAACTAGCTAAACGAGGTTGTCAACCTGGAATTCTATGTGGGTTACAGATAGAGAAGCCTTTCTCGACAAACTCTAGTTGAAAAAGATCCCTTTATTTGGTAGATTAAATGTACAGCCCGGAGGGGTGGTCGAGTGGCCGAAGACGACGGCTTGCTAAGCCGTTGCTGAGGTGAGACTCAGCCGTGGGTTCGAATCCCACCCCCTCCGCCACAAATCTTATTCTCCAGCGTGAAATTCAC
>JAGXLP010000050.1 GCA_018334615.1 Candidatus Bipolaricaulota bacterium | reverse complement strand
ACGAAACGGGTGGAGAGGTTTACTCATCCCCGGCGATTGCGAGGGATGGCGGGTTATACGTGGGTTCCGAGGATAACAACCTCTACGCGATTGACGCGAACGGAAACCTGAAATGGCGCTACGAGACTGGGGGTGGCTGGTGGGACTACGTGGATTCCTCCCCGGCGATAGCGGAAGATGGAACGGTATTCGTGGGTTCCTATGATAATCGGGTTTACGCTATAAACTCGGATGGATCGCTTCAGTGGTCTTTTTCCACCGAAGGCTGGATAGATTCCTCACCCGTAATCGGTAGTGACGGTACGGTATACGTAGGTTCGGCGGATAGCAATCTTTACGCGATAAATACCCCGTCTCCCGGACCGACCGATTCTCCCTGGCCAATGTTCAGAAAGGATAGCAAGCATACCTCAAGGGTTAAAAATCATTAACCCCTATTCCGTAGTTTCTTACCTGCCCAATTCTTTACAAAGTCGAGTTACCCTTTTGCCCAATTTTCTGGACTGTTCCAGCGCCCGATCGTCCGGTTTACCGATGGCGACGGGACCGTAATGATCCTTTTTCGAAGTGCCCTTAACTATCATTCCGTGGATGAGCATCATTTCTATGATCGCAATTATGTTTGTCTCGTTACCGCCACCTCTATTGGCAGCGGAGGTAAATGCGCCGCCAACTTTGCCTTCCAGCTGGCCGTGATACTCGACGGAACGGTCGAATAAATCCTTAATGGATGCCGCCGGTAGCCCGTAGTAGGTGGGAGAACCCACTATTATACCGTCCCAGTCCAGCAAATCTTCCTTATCCGTTTCGTCAACCGATTTCAGTACGGCGTTTACCTCTTCTCCTGACTCCTTTACTCCCTTCAGGACCTCTTCCGCCATTTTCTTCGTATTTCCCGTCTTTGAGTGGTAGACTACTCCAATATTTATCATATATACCTCCGAAATACGTAGAATTTTATATAGCCTGTCCTTTGTCCTCCGATTTTGTCAACCGGGGTTGAGGACTTACTGAAAGATGATAGTATAATACGACAATCATTTACAAATACTACTGAGCGTGATAACTATCAACAAAAGACAGTTTTTCTCTCTAGCTACAGCCCGGTTTTCGAGCGGCCTTGGCGTTGCCATGGTTTCCACCTTTATCGGAATATACTCGGATCTGTTTAGCTTAAGCGGGGTTCAGGTGGGACTTGTGGGGATGGCTTACTCACTCACTCAGCTAATAATTCTCTACCCTATAGGTCGATACGCGGATCTCGGGCACAGGAAAACCCTTTTGATCGCCGGTTTATTGCTGGGAATACCCACGTATCTTTTATTTTGGAGAGTTTCCGGTTTTTCTAGCTTAGTTGGTGCACGCCTTCTTCAGGGGACGGCTATCGCTTTAACTACTTCAATAGGGCTTTCGTTTATCACTATAAGAAGCCGGAAGGAGAACAGGGGAAGGAATTTGGGAACCTACAATTCTCTCAGGGCTGTTGGTCAGACAATTGGTGCACTGGCCGGTGGATTTCTTGTGGCCAGGTTCGGCTTTGGAGTACCCTATATGTTCCTTGCCTCCCTGTACGCGTTAAGCTTTGTTTTTATCTTTCTTTTGGTCCCTCCCGAGTCGAGAGAAAGCAGGAAGGACAGAGCGGGTGGTGGTCTGCACCTTTCGGAGCTTTTCTCTGGAATCCAATTTCGGATTCAAATGGGTTTTGAGCTCTTTTTTGCCTTTGCCAAGTCGATCGTCATCGTGTTTATTCCAGTTTACGCCTACGCCGTGATTGGTTTGTCCGAGGGCCAGCTGGGTGCTGTCGTTGCGGCAAGATACGTCATGTTTGCCCTGGGGCAGGGACCTGCGGGCAAGTTATCCGATCGGGTTGGCCGGACCCTTCCCGTGATTACCGGTGGAATACTTTTTATCGTAGCGGCATTTATGCTTCCATTTCAGACTTCTTTCTGGGGTCTACTTATTGTTGGAGCAATTTTTGGCCTTGGCGACTCGATCCGCGTTCCTGCAAGCTGGGGGATATTTGCGGATCAGGGGATAGATACAGGTCCGGCAACTTCTTTTTCCTTTCGCATGTTGGCCTGGAGGCCGGGTTTGCTTGCAGGCCCGTTGCTTGGTGGCTGGATAAAAGACGTGGCTGGAATATCATATACGTTTTATACTGCCGCGGCGGCCGTGTGTCTAGCATTGATCGGATATTTGGTTTTTCAACTTCGGGAAAGGAAAAAAGTTTAACCAACTACCTCCCGTTGACCCCTCATTGTCACTTACCGGGCGCTGACTTATCATTTAACCGTAGTGCAATATTTAGATTGTAACCTTATTTGATTTCCTTTAGTTACGGGGGTAAGGGTGGGTAAACTGGAAAGAATAGCAGACAAGTTATTGGGCAGAAATTCTAACAGAAAAGCAAGCACGGGAGGGACGGAGGATGGAGGTAAGTTCTATTCTCCCCCCGGGAATCGGTACGCGTCCGCGGAGAGACTGAAGCGGGGTTTGTTGGAAGAATACCGTGGGAGAGACCTTCTGTCCGAGACGGAGTTCGAGCTTGTAAATAACAACTATGGGGAAACCCTTCACCTGCATGAGCCAGTTCAGAAGCCTTTTACTACCCCGAATACATCTCCTCGAGATATTCTTTGCGACCTGAAGTTAGTGTATGGGATTGGGTACGTCCGAGAGAAAGAACTTAAACAGGAAGGATATTCAACAATTAAAGATCTCGTAAACCATCACAAATGGGGCGATAAGGCAAAATCAATACAGGAAGTTTTCCAGAAAGAGAGTTTAACTGATGCTTACAGAATTTTACGAAGATGGAAAACTCTATCCGATTCTTCGTTTCTGAAGCTTTCGGGTTTGTTCGACAGGGAAGATTTCGCCATTGTCGATATAGAGACGATGGGGCTGTCGAACCAGCCAATATTTTTGCTTGGCCTGGCTCACCCCACTGGTGAGGGAGTGGCGGTTCATCAGTTTCTCGCCGGGGACGTGAGCCAGGAAATGGCCACCCTGGCTCAGTTTACCAGCCACCTGGACGACCTGGAGATCATTCTCACCTATAACGGAAAGAACTTCGATATTCCGTACATAGAGCGGAGGCTTTCCTACTACGGCAACAACAGGAAATTCTCTCACCCGCACCTGGACCTCTATCTCTTTACGAGAAATATTCTCAGCCATGGTGTAAGAGACTGTAAATTAGGTACGATAGAACGCACTATTCTTGGCGTGGATCGTGATCTTGACATTCCCAGCTCTCTGGTACCGGATTTCTATAATACATATAGGGAAAGTGGGAATCCCGGACCGTTACTACCTATTTTGGCCCATAATCGTCAGGACCTGCTGAGTCTTGTAGATTTATTCCATAAACTCCTTGAGGAAACGGTAAATGGAGATACGTGAAGTAATTGAGGACCTAAAAGGCCAGGGCTGGTACGAAGATCAAATCGAACACGTGGAGCTCCTGCCCGAACGGGAGGCTGAATACGGAGAAGCCAGTTACGACCGGAGAATTAAGGATTACCTGGAAGAAGAAGATATTGAACTCTTTTCCCACCAATCGCGGGCGATAAACGAAATCAACAACGGTAAGAACGTCATCATCACCACCCCTACTGCTTCGGGAAAGACGCTGGCGTTTAATATTCCCGTGTTTGACAGATTGTTGAACGAACCGGATAGCAGGGCCCTGTACGTCTATCCGACGAAAGCCTTATCACAGGATCAACTGGAGACTATTAAAGAAATAGAACGGGGTCTGGGTCTGGACCTTAACCCCTGCGTCTACGACGGAGATACGCCCCGGTCCAGGAGACCCGGAATAAGGAAGAATTCCAGAATAATCATAAGCAATCCTTATGGCCTACATCACTACCTCGAGTGGCATTCAAAGTGGAAGGAGTTCTTCGGTAACCTGGATTATGTAGTGCTGGATGAAGTACATAGTTACAGGGGGGTTTTCGGTTCGAACGTGGCAATGGTGATAAGGCGAATGCAGAGGATTTTTGACCACTATAACTCGGATCCACAGTTCATCCTTTCGTCGGCGACGATCGCCAACCCGCTAGAACACGCCAAAAACCTAACTGGCAAAGAATTTACCCTGGTTTCGGAAGATCATTCCTTTCGGGGAAGAAAGCATTTTCTCTTCTGGAACCCTCTCCGTTATCCCGATAACTCGCCTCATAATCAAACGGGTAAACTTGTTTCTTATTTTGTAAGCCACGGCCTCCAGACTCTTTGTTTTACCCTCTCCCGTCGACTGGCTGAACTGATAGCGGATTGGAGTTCGGGGTATAAGAATGCTCCTATTCAGGCATACAGGGCGGGATATCGACCGGAGGAGCGAAGGGAAGTTGAACGGGGGTTGAGAACTGGCGAAATCAGAGGAGTAGCCGCTACCAATGCTCTTGAATTGGGCGTAGATATCGGGGGGCTAGACGTGGTGATTATCTCAGGTTATCCGGGGACGATAACTTCTAGCTGGCAACAGGCTGGCAGGGCAGGCAGGGGAAGAAGGGATTCACTTGTGGTTTTGGTTGGATTTGAAAACCCGCTGGATCAGTTCTTTCTTAAGCATCCGAGAGAGTTCTTCGATAGGGACCACGAACACGCCATCCTTGACCTGGATAACTCCAACATAACCATGGGTCACCTGGCGTGTGCCGCTACGGAGTTGCCGGTTCGAGAAAACGAGGAAATTGGACGAAAGTACGAGGAGGAAATAGATTCCCTGGCTGAACGCGACATTCTGCAGAAAACTCCCGCCGGAGCTCTTTTTTCCGGTACGTTTCGTGCCAGTGCTGCAGTAAGGCTGGACAATATAAACGAAACCACAATTAAAGTGCTTCACAACGGGGAACTCCTGGAGACAATGGACCTGCCCCAGGCCTACCGGGAAGCACATGAGAACGCTACGCTTCTCCATCAGGGGAAAACCTATCTGGTGGAAGAGCTTGATCTCGAGAGAGAGGTCGCTGAAGTCAAGTGGAAAGAGGTGGATTATTTTACTCAGGCCATCTCTGAAACCTCCCTCCAGGTAAAAGAGAGAATCTCGAAAAAGAGGAAGGAAGGTGTCGGGGTTAATTTTGGTGAAGTTTCCGTCTCCGAGTTCTACTCGCACTACAAGGAGAAGAAGTACGATCGGGTGATTGACGTTCATCCCCTGGATCTTCCTCCGCTGGAATTTGATACTGAATGTAGCTGGTTTAGCGTTCCGGAAAGCGTTCTTTCTGAGCTTGAAAGGCGAGGTATGGATTCGGAGGGCGGACTTCACGCGATAGAGCACGCTGTAATCTCACTTACCCCATTTTACGCCATGTGTGACAGGTGGGACATCGGTGGCTTCTCTTCGCGTCACCACCCGGAAGGCGGCGGAGATATTTACATTTACGACGCTTACGAAGGAGGGGTGGGTATTGCGGAGGAGGTTTATGAACTGCTTGACGATCTCCTGGAAAGAACACTGGAGCTAATTGCTGATTGCGACTGCGAGGAGGGTTGTCCTTCCTGTATCTACTCACCTAAATGTGGAAACGATAACGAGCCTCTGGATAAAAAGGGAGCGATTTTTATCTTAGAGAAATTAGGAGAGCGCCTGGGCTTTGATGGTAAGGGAAATTAAACCGCATGTGAGAAAGTCCTCTTTGAAAACCATTATCTCGTGTTTCATGAATCAACACCCCGAGTTAGTTTTGCCGGAGGTTACCCGTAGTAGAGGTCGTTAGGTTTTTACGGTTATTCCCGGTTTTTAGTTGTAAACCTCAACCGGATTGCTTTTTTGCCTCCAGGAGCCGGGTAAAACCGTCAAAGTATTTTTGATTTCCCGTGGGGCTGAACCCAAAGTCCACGAGGATGGCTTTCCAGTCACGAGATATGTAGTCGAAAGCATATTCACATTCTGCCGCCCGGAAAGGAAACCGGACGTGGAGAGGTAATTCGCTTAACTCGAATTCTCCGTAATCCAGGATGAAAAATTTTCCTCCGGGCTTCAAAGCCTTAAACGCGTTCTTTATCAGATTTTCTCGGGCGGGGTGGGGTAATCCGTGTATAACAAACGAGGTAAGCACTTTATCGAATTCCGAATCGTAGGGTAACGGCTTATCTACCCGTCTATTTTCGACTCTTACGGAAGGATTGGTTTGGAATTTGTTCCTGAACCGTTCTATTCCGACACGGCTTATGTCCAGACCGAGAATTCTTCCGCCCGTATTCAAGTACTTCACCATGTATTCTGCGTTGTATCCGGTTCCCGCTCCGAGGTCAAGAATCCTATCTTCGGGTTGGATGTCCATTGCCTGGATTGCATTTTCGATAAACTTGCTATATTTCCCCAGCGTGATCAAGTTCAACAATTGTTCGTAATAACGGGCCAGGGTACCGTCTATTTCTATATGGGAACGCGGGTACAATTCTTCCAACTGTGGTCACCCAACCCCTTTGAAGCTTGATGGACTGGAATTTGTAGAAAATTAACCGGTTTTATCGCGGCAAGAATTTCTATTTATTAATTGAATTTTTGAAGTTACGGACGATCTCCGCGAACGATTTTGAGGCTTCTGAATCCGGATAAGCTAAAACGAATGGCTCGCCTTCGTCCCCCGTCTGTACGATTCTTTGGTCAAGTGGTATAGTTCCAAGAAAATTTTCCCCTAACTCCTCGGCCGCATGTTTACCGCCACCTGACTTAAAAATATCCGTTTTTTCACCGCAGTGGGGGCAGACAAAGCCGCTCATATTTTCAATAATTCCCAGTATCGGTAAATCGAGTTTTTTCGAAAAGTTCACGGCTTTCCTCGAGTCCAGCAGTGAGAGATCCTGTGGTGTAGTAACGATGATTGAACCGTTTATGTCCTCTAATACCTGGGCAATAGACAGAGGCTCGTCACCTGTTCCCGGTGGGAGGTCAATGATTAGATACTCCAGCTCACCCCAGTTCACGTCACCGAGGAACTGTTTGATTGCTTTCATCTTTAGTGGGCCTCGCCAGACTACAGGCGAGTCTTTTGAAGGCAATGTCAGCCCGAGGGAGATTATTTTTAGGTTATCCAGTTTGGCCGGCTCAATTTTTTCCTGGGTGCCTTCCAGTTTTTCGTCTTCAACCCCCATAATTTTCGGAATGTCCGGCCCGTGGAGGTCTGCGTCCAGTAAACCAACGCTTTTATCGGTTTCTGCGGCCAGAGAAGCGGCCAGGTTGGCGGAGACAGTGCTCTTGCCCACTCCGCCCTTCCCGCTCATTACTACCAGAGAATGATTGACGTCCTTAAGATTTATAGTTTCACTTTGTGCTCTTTTCTTCTGACTGGTCTGTTGATCGTTCATAAATACCTCCGGATTGTTATTCTGAAGTCGGGAACTGGAAAATATAAATAAAGTGTAATGCAGGGTGGCGGGGTTTGTGGCTATTCATCTGAGGTCTCGCACTCTTCGTTGTTTTCCTCCCTCCGCCACTCATAGCCTGGTTCTTCTTCTAGCACCTGCCCTCCCCTTTCCTCTTTTACCGTATAAATGCCCAGAATGGCCAGAGCAGAAGCCAGAACAAAAAACACAAGTAGGCTAATGATCACTGCAAGTCCGGGAATAAAACCTATTCTCGCTCTCTGGATCGACTCGGATAAGGATTTTGCCTGAGTTGGATGAAGGACCATCTTCATGAACCAGCTAAGTAAAATGGTGGCATAGATCCAGAGATATATTCTCCGAAGGCGCAGAGCAAGTGCGGCAGAGAAGGAAACCTTGTACTGGGGCTCCCTGAGATCCCTCGAAAGTACCTCCATCCATTCGGTTCTGGGAAGTGTTGCGTTGGGGTCGAGAAGGTTTGCAAAGAAGTTTTCCTCCAGCAGTCGCAAGCGTGATCTCCATACCTCGTGTATCTGGTATCGGTTTGCTTCCAGCGTCAAGAGGGCGGAAGTTATGGGAAGAGTCACAAGAATAAGTGCGGGAGACCTCTCCGGTGCCGAGAAAGACCAGGATATCATGCCTGCTACCATGACCAGAGACCAGTACGGTGTGCGGTCCAGGCGATTTCGCCAGGTATTGACACGCTGCACTTCGCCACGGTAAAGATGAATTAATGCGTTCTCGATTTCTTCGTTTGATATCTCTGGCTTTTCTTGATTTGGCATCGTCTCAACCCAGTCAAGTGTAGACTATATTGGATCTCCTTGCAAAAGTAACAGATCAGAACAATTTAGCCTCTGAAATATTAGGTGTGTCCAAAGTCTTTTTTACTATAAGAAGGGGGAACTTGACCCCCTCCCTTGACAGCATACTGTGCATATGATAATATTAGCTGGAATTTGGACTTTCAAACAATATTAATCTTTCGAGGTGATTATTATGCCAGCTGGAGATAGGACAGGTCCAA
>JAGXLP010000147.1 GCA_018334615.1 Candidatus Bipolaricaulota bacterium | reverse complement strand
CTGCCGCGGACGAAGAAGGTAATATGGTTTCATTTATCCAGAGTAATTACGCCGGGTTCGGTTCCGGTGTGGTGGTCCCGGGAACCGGAATAGCTCTTCAGAACAGGGGAAATACGTTTTCTCTTAAAGAAGAAGATCACAATAGACTGGAAGGTGGGAAGAGGACCTATCACACGATTATACCTGGTTTTCTTACTCGAGAAGGAGGCCCGGTGGGACCGTTTGGAGTTATGGGTGGATACATGCAACCCCAGGGACACCTGCAGGTCCTCGTTAATCTCATTGACAGAAACCTCAACCCCCAGGCCGCTCTGGACGCTCCGCGCTGGCGGTGGACGGAAGGAAAGAGCATCGAAGTGGAGCAAAGCTTTCCTGAACATCTGGTCGGAGAACTAAAACGAAAAGGACACGACGTTGCCGTTGCGTCCGATAGAGGAGCGTTTGGTCGTGGCCAGATTATCTGGCGGGACGGGGATGTATTGATTGGAGCGACCGAGCCCCGAACGGACGGACAGGTAGCCCCCTATTGATTTCTTAGTAAGGATACTATCCCGTTATCAGGTTTAGGGCTCTGTCGTTTAAATCAGAAACCGAAAGTATATGATGTATCGAGAGTTCAGGGTCAATCCTTGAAGAAAACCTCTGGAAGATTTATACGGGGCGGAATTACACTGACCTAAAAGTTTTGTTAGCAGGGAGGGAATAATCATGACCGGCTCAGACGAAGAGAGAAGGAGTTTTAATACTCTTGCTGTACATGCGGGCCAGGAAGCGGGTGGTACAGAAACCAGGGCATCTGCCACCCCGATCCACCAGACCGCTTCATATTTGCTGGAGGACGTCGAAAAAGCGCAAAGACTTTTTGCACTTGAAGAAGAGGGGGATATTTACTCGAGAATATCTAACCCCACGAACGCCGTGTTCGAGGAGAGATTGGCCGCTCTGGAGGGAGGCGTAGGTTCCGTGGCAACCAGTTCGGGGATGAGCGCCTTGAATTTGATCGTTTTTACCCTGATGAAATCCGGCGAAAACGTCGTCTCTTCCTCCAACCTCTACGGCGGAACCTACACCTATTTCACTCAGAGTTTGCCGAAATACGGAATGAATGTAAAACTCGTCGAGGAGGATACCCCGGAAGCCTTTGAACAAAAAATAGATGAAAAAACCCGGTTCCTTCACCTGGAAACTATCGGCAATCCCTCTCTCGCGGTCCCTGAAATCCGTCCTGTAGCTGAAGTCGCCCACGATGCCGGGGTACCTCTGGTTATGGACAATACGTTTGCTACGCCCTATCTGTGTCGGCCGTTCGAGTTTGGTGTGGACGTGGTCTGGCACTCGACTACCAAGTGGCTTAACGGTGGAGGTACTACGATAGGGGGAGCGGTCGTTGATTCCGGGAACTTTGACTGGGAAAGTGGAGAGTTCCCCGGCCTGACTGAGCCGGACCCCAGTTATCACGGAGTTAACTTTCTGGAGAGGTTTGGCGAAAAAGCTTTCATCGCAAACCTGAGAGCTCGCGGTCTCAGGGATCTGGGATCCGTCCAGAGCCCCTTCGATACTTTCCTGAACCTCAAAGGACTGGAAACCTTGCCGTTGAGGATGGAAAAACACTGTGAAAATGCTCTGGACGTAGCGAGTTTTCTAAGGAGCCATCCTGAAGTAAGCTGGGTTAATTATCCCGGCCTCAGCTCGCATCCGAGCCACGACCTTGCTTCGAAATATCTGAAAAATGGTTATGGTGGCATGATAACTTTTGGCGCCGAGGGGGGATATGAGGCGGGAAGGAAACTAATGGAATCGGTAGATCTGATTTCTTTTCTTGCAAACGTAGGGGACGCAAAATCTCTAATTATTCACCCTTCGAGTACCACCCACCAGCAGTTGAGTGACGAGGAAAAGGAATCGGCCGGGATCACAGACGACATGTTGAGGTTAAGCGTCGGGATTGAAGACACGAAAGATATTAAGGAAGATTTGGATAAGGCGTTAACCTAAGTGAATAACAGGAGGTAAATATGGAAGATTTAACGAGTAAAGAATGTGTGCCCTGTGAGGGTGGGGTTCCACCCCTGGAAAGTGAGGAAGTCGAAGAATTGCTTACGGAAGTAAGAGGATGGGAGTTACTGGAAGAGACTCAGCCGAAGATTCGGAAAGAATTCAAATTTGGCGATTTTAAGGAATCCATGGGATTTGTCAACGAAATTGCCAAACTGGCGGAAAAGGAAGGCCATCACCCGGATATCGAGATCTCCTATAACGTAGTAACGCTCGAACTATACACTCATGCAATTGACGGGTTACACGAGAACGATTTTATCCTGGCCGCCAAGGTGGACGAGCTGGCCGAAGAATAGTTAGTCAAAGTATTTGACTTTTTATTCCCCGACGGTTTCAGCGACTTTCTTCCCGAGTTTGAAGCTTTCGTCCAGTTCTTTTTCCGTCGGCTTACCCCCGAAGTCTACCGGGGAGGTGACGAACTCCCAGTTAAGAGTTTCTCCCGTTTTATTGATTTCTCTTGCGGAACCGCCACCCCATCCGTAGGATCCAAATATTCCGGCGACCTTATCCTTTAATTTCTTTCTCTCCGCAAGAGTTAGGAAATTACTAACCGGGGGAAACGCCCTGGATTCGTAGGTGGGAGAGCCAATTATCAACCCCTCTCTTTTCCAGGACTCCGATAAAAGATAACTCGGGTGATT
>JAGXLP010000049.1 GCA_018334615.1 Candidatus Bipolaricaulota bacterium | reverse complement strand
GAAACGGAACTTGCCGAGTGTATAGGTGGTAAACTGGATCAGCTTGGAACGGATCCCAGGTTTCAAGACGTTAAAAAGGGCCGAAAGAACGTTTACAGCGTCTTTCAGCTCAACGGAGATGGACCCCTAATTACCTTTAATGGCCATACCGATACGGTACCCGTCTGCGAGGGATGGAAGGAGGACCCCTTCACTCCAACGGTAAAGGACGGAAAACTATACGGTCTTGGTTCCTGGGATATGAAAGCCGGTTTGGCCTGCGCGCTTGAGGCTTATCGTGTCTTGGTACAGGCGGACCCCAATTTGAACGGCAGCATTGCGTACAGCGCAGTAATCGATGAAGAGGGTTATTCCGCTGGAGCCAAAGAATTGTTGAATTCCGAGCTTGCCGATTCGTCAGCGATTCTGATAGGAGAGCCCCATTTTGGAACCTCCGATCAACCCATCCCTCAAGGTATCACGGGTAAGGTACTTTACGAGGTGACCGCTAGAGGGAAGTCGGCCCACGGTTTTTATCCTGAAAGGGGTGTGAACGCAATCGAGGATCTGGCTGAACTTGTAAGTCAGCTGGATAAAATCAGGATGATAGATCACCCTGATTTCGGCCCGGGAAATATTTGTACACTGAAGTTCGAGGGCGGTTACAAAAAATATAGCGTGAGTGTACCGGATAAAAGCCGGGCAGTCATTAATAGATTGTTGGTCCCCGGTGAATCCATAGAATCTGCCGTAAAGGACATGGAAGATTTGATTGAAAAAGCCCAGTTGAATTCCAGTATCGAGGTGAAAAGTATTCCCCCGTCTTATGACCCTATAACTCAATCACCCGAGGAAGGAATATTTAAGGATGTGGTGGAAAATTACCGACTTACAACCGGTGAGAAACCCAAACTGGGCTACGTAAAAGGAATCATGGACGCCAACGTCTTTGTGAGCCGAAAAAATATCCCCACCGTGGTATTTGGACCGGATGGTAACGGGCTCCATGGCGCAGATGAATACGTTAACCTGGATACACTGTTACCCGTAACTAAAGTCTACCTGGGAGCGATATTTGACTTTTTGAACAGGTAGACCTTCCTGTCGTGAGCCATATTTGCTTCCTGTTAAAACGCTCTACATTAAAGGAGGCCGGGTGGGAGCGATTTTTTCACAACCACCCGCAGTGAGGAAGGTTCTTGAATATCGCGTCTGGCTGACATAATTTTCAAATACGGGGTAAAAGATGAAAATTATTAGTCATAATTTTAATGAGAAGTGGAAGAATTACGTCTGGCAAAGCGCGGGTGCCGGCTTATCTATCCTTCTGCTTATAACTTTTACCAAAATGGTAGGGCTGGTATTGATAGCTGCGGCCGGGTCGACGGCGTTTACCGTTTTTGGCCTTCCCCATAACAGAACGGCTAAAACCAGAAATATAATGGGAGGGAACGTAATTTCCGCCCTGGTGGGATTTGGCTGTTCCTATTTAAGCCCCCTGTGGTTCGCCGGAGGGCTAGCGGTAGGCGTGGCCTCTTTTTTTATGGTACTTCTCGACGCGGAGCATCCCCCCGCGGCCGGGGCAGCTCTGGGATTGGCAATTTCTGCAACTTTCACCAAAGTTTCCTTTGTGGTTGTCAGTGCCCTCGTATTTTCCTTGATTAGATACTTCCTGCTCCCCTACCTAAAGGATTTATACTAACCAGTCTTGAGTGCTCTTGGTCATTCCCTCCTGCCTTACAACCCTCTGGGCAAATATAGCCCCTCTTGAACCTACGTCTTCTTGTATAACCTAGCCTGAAAACTTAAGTTCCGGAATCAAAGGTGGTTAATGGATTGACAACCTGAGTTGGGGTATAATGGTGAAATCTAGTAAAAAATATTTTCTCGGAGGTAGGGAAACAATGTTTGAAAACTCTTCCGGTGGATACTCTCCTTTCGCAAGAATAATTTTAATTGCACTCTTCTTTTCCTCACTTGTCCTTATACCTGTAGCTGCAAATGAACCCATTCCAGAAGAAGTAGCCGTTATTAACTGGGATCAACCACATCAGGGATTTAGTGTAAACGCGGGCAAATTTCAGCTCGAAACCGGCACAATTGCCCTCGACAGTGATTGGAAAAAAATCGAGTTCGCCCGGGACTTTACTTATCCAATAATCGTCGTCGGGCCACTTTCGTATGCAGGATATGATCCAGCGACCGTTCAGATACAAAACGTTACACCAATAAGTTTCGAAGTAAGAATACAGGAATGGAAATACCTGGATGACTACCATACCACTGAGACACTAAGTTATCTGGCGGTTGAGCGGGGGCACTATTTGCTGCCCAACGGGTTTGAGATAGAAGCCGACGTGATAAGCACAAATGCAACTGGAGCGACTAAACTGGAAACTCCCGACAAGACACAAAGAATAAACTTCTTTTCTAAATTCCGAGAACACCCGATCGTGTTCGCGTCAAGAGCTGGTTCGCAAGGAACGCATCCTGTAACAGTGAGAGTCAGTAGTATAACTACGGGAAAATTTAACCTTCTCATGCAGGAAGAGGAAAACAGTAACCAGGAACACTATTACGAATCTATCGCATATATTGCAATCACACCAGGAAAGGGAAAGTTGGGCAGTAAGGTATTTAGTTCTGGCATAGCGGAGGCACACAGTGAACCTTCCACTGTCGATTTACCCTTTGGCAGACAGTTTAGGATTCATGTAGACGAAGAGGAATCAGGGGATGAAGAAGTAGACCACCTTGTTGAGAGCGTCGGATACTTGGTGTTCGACGATACGTCATCCTTCTTCCTCGCTAATATGCAGACCATGAATGGATTCGACCCAGCGAACCTTCGTTATGAGATAATTACTGGGGAAGGACCTTCCGTATCGGCACATTACGTATGTGAAACTGACGTTCTTGAAGGCAAGTGTGGACCCTATGCCGGATCTCACACCTACGAATTTTCATCCTTATATGTAGAAGAAGTTAAAGCCCTTGTAGACACGGGAAGAGGTTTTGACTGTAGAAGCACCGTAACTTTTTCGGCCCTGACGGGGGGTAGCTGGAAGGTACTGAAGAAGGTTCAGGCAAATTCATCTTCAAACGGAAACGAATTCCCTTTAACCGAATATATAGTTCCGGTAAATCAAGCTATCGAAGGATTTAAGATCTCCGACGGTTGCGCCTGTTGTATAGATAAATCGAGGATCTGGCTAAATTCCGTTCGACAACAGGATCCAGTACAGTCAGAAATAAACGCCGATAGCCAGGATACTGTTACACTAAAGCACTGGGGCGGAGAAGGTAGTTACGAGGAAGGGTACGACTTTTCGGCAAAGGAAGTCCAGCGGTACGGAGAGGGCGGACCAAATAAGCCAAATTTGAACCCGGATTTTTACTATAGCGGCAACTGGGAAAGATCGTTCCCGACTAGGCAAGCTCACGATGCCCTTAGCCCACTTGAGAGAATCGATTACGGTAAGGTGGGGTTGGATCAAATAGACAATTTGCCTCCGAGGAATGACCAACGCTTCGAGAGGGGTCACCTCGAGGCCGACCATACCTATGGTCTTTATACAAAAGAAGGGGATTTTGTCTTATTGAAAGTTAAGGGAGAAGAAGACGTACCATACGAAGACTGGCACATCGGCGAACTCAGGTTTTCATGGAAATTATTCACCAGAAAAAGTGTCGATAATTCCGACGGCTGTCCAATTTTTATCGGTGGAAAGTGGGTAGAGGAATCCGGAAAGTGTTCGGGTACGCTATGGGATATAATTACCGAGGGTGAATCTCCTGAATTACTTGCTCAGGTCCGGTGTGATAACGGATATCGGGGAACGTGGCAATCGCAAAATGTTTCCCTTAGTGGATGCACTCTCGAGTTTGACCTCTCCCAAGAATGTACTGTCTGCAGCGACCTCTACGATAATAGAGACGAGCCCCTTGCAATCCACTATCTGAGCGATGATTCCGCAGAGTTAATACTCAACGACGGGACTGTTATCTATCTTGTCCGCCCGCGGTAACTCGTTTGATCGAAGTCCCGAAAATGACTTAATTTGAAGTCATATCATTGTCGCAATGGGGCCTAAGTATGAACGGTTCTGTCAAGTTCCTCTGTAAAACTTGACATAACTAAAACTTTCACGGTATTATTGTACGTTTAAAATTTTCCTCTACTAAGGAGGCTGGGAGGGCCGATACTCCTCTCACGATCCGGCCCTGCTTGCAAATAGAAGGCGACAAACATGAGGAAATTAGTTGCCCCGGCATTAATTTTTACTTGCCTTATCATATTTTCTATTTATCCCGTCCTCTCAGAAGAACCGCCCTGGCCCATGTATGCAAACAACTATAGGGGAACGAGTTATTCTCCACGCACCCCAATACCTAATCCGTGGATCGAGCCAGTTGCCAACGAAGATGCTCTTAAGCGGGAACTGGGCTTAGAAGAAATAACTATGATAAGCGGTTCCTCGGGTAGCTTTCTATTAATCGGTCCCGACGGTATTCTCCTTTTCCCCATTTCCTCATACCGAAAAACTGAAAAGGGTGGAAGTATTGGCGGTGAAGTTAGATATCTGGTTGCCTACGATCCGGAAGGTAAAATAGAGCCGTGGTATCGGCCAATTGCCTCTAGTTTTTCTCCCGGCCGGGGCCACGTTCCGGCAATTAGTCCCAACGGTACTGTTTATACCTACAGCGAAGCAGGAGAGCTCATCGGGATAAATATACGCTCCGGCAAAATCGTATGGAAGCCAAAGTGTGAAGAGATATTCCCCCCTACCTGGAGCGCTTTTTGCAGGATGGACCAGCAACTTGGTCTTTCGACGCTGGGAAGTATTCTGATTAGCGACTCGGGTGATCTTGTAACAAATTATAAAAGCTTGCCTATTCACCTGAACTCCAATCACGAGTTAAAAGGGATATGGTTGGAGAGCCTGAAGGGTGGCCAGGGTGCTGCTTATTATCCATCTTCAGCCAGAGCGCTTGATCGTTCTGGAAATTTTTACGTCTTTTCTGCTCAATGGGAGAAAAAAAGCTCGAATACTTCCATCCCGTTAGACTCAATAGTAATTGCGTTGTCACCGAACTTTGAAGAAAAGTGGAGGAGCGAGATCCCTGGCCTGAAACACGGTCCGACCACCTCCGATGTAAGACTTGTTGTCGGTCAGAATAAGGTTTTCGTATATGCCGCAAATGAAGGCAGGACCGCAATAGTTACATGTCTGGATAGGTCGACAGGTGAGGTAAAGTGGCAACTGAATCTACCATGTATATCTGCTGGTTACTCCAGACCGGCTCTTTCCCTGCCAGTTCTTGCCCCCGATCCTTTATCTTCCCTTTATGTAACCCACACAACCTACGAAGGGTTCAAACTCTCGTCAATAAATATCGAAGACGGTTCGCTGAACTGGCAGCAGACGCTGTCCGAATCATTTGATCCACAGGACTCATATCAAATGGTAATGGCTAATGAAACAATCTACGTTGAAATCGATAGAGGGCTACTACAGGTTGCCGCATCCAGCGGGGATATTTCTCCCTGTGTAATTCCCGCTTACGAAATAAAAAGCATGGCTGTAAATGAGCAAGGTATTCTTTACCTGGTTGGAAATACCGGTATTACCCGCACCACTACGAACTCCAAACCCATAATTAGTTCTTTTGAAGCTGATATTGAAAGGTACGAGGAACGTAGAAACAAGGTCTGGGTGGACTACAGGGTGGAGTTGAAGGACCCGCTGGGCTGGAATAGAAACCTGATCGAGACAATTACTTACGGAGACGGAGATAGGAGAGAGGATGAAATTTACGTTCACCGTTCGGAAGTTGGGGAAAGAAAAAGCGAGAGAATTGAAGTTAGAGAATGGGGTCACTCTTATAACCTGGAAGATCTGACTGATATGGAAGACGGACTAACTCGACCAAATTATAAGGTTTCTGTGAAAGGCTGTGAGGAATGTACTGCAAGTAAAACTACAGAAGTATGTCTGGGAGCACCAAAGATTAGTAAGATTTCCGTTTTACCTGATGATAACGTCTATGTGGGCGAGGAAGTTGATTTCAAAGGAAGGGCGCAGTCGCCAATTTGTGGAAATTCCGAACTAACTTATACCTGGGATTTTGATGACTATAGCGAAAAGATGAGGGGATCGATGGTTAAACACAGCTTCGATCGAACCGGGGAGTTTGCGGTAGACCTAACAGTTGGAATAAAAGGTTCACCAATCACGACAAGAGTTACGAGGGTAATAAACGTCAGTAAAACTCCGGGGGTAGATATCGAGAGGACACCAATTAGGTATACCAAGGATGGGCTGGAGTATAGATTCGACTTTACCTTTCGAGGCGACTTAATTGAGGGTAAGCAACCACCGGAAGTCCGGTGGAATTTCGGTGACGGCGAAACTGCTATCACTCCTGGAGGTGAAGGGACGGTGCATACTTTTGACTCTACCGGAGTGTATAACGTAAAGGCCACTGCAACACTTGCCGAAGGCGTGGTCTTACAGGGCGAGAAATTGGTGGATTACACCGAACTGCCCGAGATGATAATAAATATGTCATCGAAGAGTCCCCATAACGAAGAAAAGTTCGAGGTAATCTGCCAGCACAAAAATCCAGGTAACGTTGTGGACGGCCTCAGCTTCTCCTGGTACCAGGACGATATACCCGTTGCCGTAAGTGGTATGGGAAATATCAACAACAACCGGATTCCTGATTTAGAATATACCAAACCCGGGAGCCATTCGATTACATGCGTTGTGGAAGACCCCAATCCCAATTCTGAGCTGGTCCGAGAGACCTCCAAAGATTTTAAGGTCAGAGCTTTTCCCTTCCCCGAGCCCAATGGGTACAGTATACCCTTCCTCCAGGAGCCGGATATTCCAAGCGGGGCCGATTGTCGCGGCGCATGTGGGGGGAATTGTCCGGTCACTTGTACCGACAGTAGTGATATACAACTGGTGATCGAGTACCCGGACAATTCCGATAACTACTACCTGGTGACTTACGAGGACGTAAAAAACTGTGGTACTCACGCAGGCTGTCGCTGGCACGATTGGTGTTTTGATAGATGTGTCGAAGTTTACGGTGAAACTGATGTCAAAATGGGACGCTGTCATACAGTTTGTAATGCTCGGGCGGAATATTACGCAACCGTGGAAACTTTTGGGATAAATGGGCCACTATCCGTTTTATCTGCTTGGAATTGGAAGGAAGGGGAAGGACCGTATGATTCTTACTGGAAATTTACAGGGGATATTACTCTGAGAGAACTTGATAACGAAGAACTTTCGAGCAACGACTTTCCGGTGTATCCCGAAGATTTTTCGGAAGATTTTTTTGGGACTGCTACTTACGAAATTGTGTTCTATACTGGACACAAGCTTGGAGCAGGTACGGATGCCAGAATCAACCTGGAATTACGGGGAGAGCTTTATGGTAAGTCGACCTCAAGTGGTTTGCTCACGTTCGATGCTGCTAAACTACCTGATGACTCACTGGGATATCTCTCCGATGATACAATAGTCCGGGATATCTTTGATCTTGTTGGTGTTGACGATTATGTCGATACAGCAGCATCGGTCGGGAATTTTGTTATGGATAATCAGGTTTTTGAGTCCGGAAGTATAGACAGCTTTTTCATTACCGGGTATGAAGTCGGAGACTTGACTGAAGTGATCGTTGGACACGATAACTCAGGTAGTTTCCCAGACTGGTATCTTGATAAAGTGGTTGTAGTTGACACTAGGTCGAGGCGAAACTGGATGGTCAACGTGGCTAGGTGGTTGAACGAGGACAACGCCACACTCTCGGTTAATACATCTGACATACATGAAGAATCGGTCTGCTTTGGCTCGACCATTTACTATGTGAAGGTTAGAACGAAATTAGATTTAGGTGCGGGAACCGACTCCGACATTTCCCTGGAGTTAACTGGTAAGTGTGGTGCAGTGGATACGTCGAGCGGCACTTTAGTGCTTGATAACTTCAACAACAATTTTGAGATGGGTAGTATCGACAAATTTTTTATTCCGGGGGAAGAAATTGGTGAACTTACTTCTGTGAAGTTGCATCATGACGGTTCCGGGATCGGATCGACATGGAAACCAGACTACATAGAGATCACGAATCTAATTGGTGATCGGACCTGGCGAATAGAGATTGAAGAGGAATTGGATAATGAAACAAAGACATTTCGTCCCAGCCCTGAATAAAAAGTACTATTGATCAAACCATTTATTTAACAGTTAAAAGAAATGAGGAGGATTAGTCTGAACTAAAAACGCTCTAGAGGGAAGGGTCTACTGCAACAGGAGGTAGTTGGATTTGAGGTTTAATCGTAATCTAATTTTATTCTTATTAATTTTCGCATTCTCGTGCGCACATCCGCTTCCCATTTATGCTGA
>JAGXLP010000048.1 GCA_018334615.1 Candidatus Bipolaricaulota bacterium | reverse complement strand
CGTTATCGAAGATTTTTATGATTCATTTAAAAAGTTACCAGCTACGAGGTGAAATTATGCCTGACAAGGTACCAAATGAGATTGAACTCAAAGTGGCAGGAGCAAATCAGCAGGACTTCGGGAAGGGAGTTGCGAGGATAAGTACCGACAGCATGAAGGAATTAGGGATTTCCCGGGGAGATATCGTAGAAATTGAGGGAAATGACAAGACAGCCGGAATAGCCGTAGAGGGTTACTCCCAGGACGAAGGACTGGATATCTTACGCATAGATGGGTTGATGAGGAATAACGCCAGCACGGGCATTGGGGACCACGTGAAGATAAGGAAGGCCGAGGCAAAGGAAGCTAAGAAGGTAACTATCGGCCCGGCATCTGACAATTTGAGACTACGAGGGAGTGGCCAGAGTCTGAAGCAAGTTCTCGGTGGAAGGCCGTTGACGACCGGTGACGTTCTGTCAACGACTATTCGGCGCTCCAAGAGTCCGTTTGGCTCCGACTTGATGTCGGAAAGCTTCTTCCAGGATTTTCTCGATTCCAGTAGCTTTGGGTTGGGAGAGATACGTTTGCAGGTATTGAATACCAATCCTCGTGGCGTGGTTAAAGTAACGAACAGAACCCAGATTGAGCTCAAGCCCGAATACGAAGAAGTTCAGGAGGGTGAACAGTACGTTGGCGTTACCTACGAAGATATCGGGGGCTTGGACGAAGTCCTTCAGAGAATAAGAGAAATGGTCGAACTTCCTCTAAAAAACCCCGAACTATTCGATCGGCTGGGAATAGATCCGCCAAAAGGGGTACTTCTCCACGGGCCTCCCGGCACGGGTAAAACCCTTTTGGCCAAGGCAGTAGCGAATGAAACCGATGCCCACTTTACCTCCATTAACGGTCCGGAGATAATGAGCAAGTATTATGGGGAGTCCGAACAACAGCTTAGGGATGTTTTCGAAGAGGCTTCGGATAACTCGCCGGCGATCATCTTCATAGACGAACTTGACTCGCTGGGTGTTAAGCGCGAGGAAGCCTCCGGAGAAGTCGAACGGAGGGTTGTCGCTCAACTTCTGGCTCTTATGGACGGTCTGAAGCCCCGGGAAAACGTGGTGGTGATTGCCGCGACGAATCGCGTGGACGCTGTAGATGAGGCACTTCGCCGACCTGGAAGATTCGATCGTGAGATCATGGTCGGGGTTCCGGACACAGAAGGTAGGAAAGAGATATTCATGATTCACACCCGAGGTATGCCTTTGGCCGAAGATCTGGATCTGGACGAATTTATAGAGCTGACTTATGGGTTTACCGGATCTGATATTGAGGCCCTGGCTCGTGAATCAGCAATGAACGCGCTTAGACGACTTCTGCCAGAAATCGATCTACAGGAAGAGTCCATCCCCTCGGACGTGCTGGAGAACCTCGAAGTCACTCGAGATGATATGTTCCAGGCATATAAGGGAATTAAGCCGAGTGCACTTCGAGAGATCCTGGCTGACATACCTCAGGTTAGCTGGGAAGACGTAGGTGGTCTTGAGGAAGTCAAGCAGACTATGTCGGAAATAATCGAGCTGCCTCTAAAGAACCCCGAGTCCTTCCGCAGGATCGGTATCGACCCCCCAAGAGGTGTTCTGCTGTATGGCCCGCCCGGAACTGGCAAGACGCTGATGGCAAAGGCCATTGCCAACGAAAGCAATGCTAACTTTATTACCGCGAAAGGAAGCGACCTCCTTTCCAAGTGGTACGGTGAGTCGGAGCAACGGATTGCGGAAGTCTTTGACAAGGCAAAACAGGTCTCTCCGGCAATCATTTTCCTCGACGAGCTGGATGCTCTGGCTCCGGAAAGAGGTGGTGGAGCAGGGGAACCGAGAGCCACGGAAAGAATTGTAAATCAGCTTCTGTCTGAAATGGACGGCCTGGAAGAGTTAAAGGGAGTTGTAGTTGTTGGGGCGACTAACAGGCCGGACATGGTGGATTCTGCTTTGCTGCGGCCCGGTAGGTTCGATGAGCTAATTCATATTCCCGTACCTGACGAAGAGGCAAGGTTAAAGATCTATAAAGTACACACGGATAAGATGAATCTGGAACCGGGGATCGATCTCGAGAAACTGGCTAGCCTATCCGAGGACTTTACGGGAGCCGATATCGCTGCCGTCTGCAAGAAAGCGGGTAGGTTTGCCCTAAGAGAAGACGTCGATTCTCAATTCGTTCGCATGGACCACTTTCTGGCTGCTGTCGACGATACGCCCGCTTCCGTTACTTCGGATACGAGAAAACGGTACGAGAACATAGAAAGACGATTAAAGGAAAAGTCGGGTGATATTGGGTTTGAGCCGGAATCCGATTAGTAAATAATTGGCCTCTCCGGATCTATCTTTTCCGCCTGCTGCATTGCTATAGCCCGGTACATCCCGTATAAATATCAAACAGTTTTAATATACGGAGGATGATCTGATTTGTTGAGGGATAACCATTGTGGCCTGGTAAACGAGAAACATATCGGTCAGTCCATGTCTCTTGCAGGATGGGTAACGAATAGAAGGGATCTAGGCGGCCTGTTGTTTATCGATCTGCGGGATAGGTCCGGGGTAATACAGCTACTTTTTACTCCGGACCGGGCGGATTTACATGAAACGGCCGGTGATTTAAGCCGAGAAGACGTAATAAAGGTAAATGGAACGATTATCGAACGAGGCGAGGATAACGTTAATCCCGACCTGGAAACCGGCCGGATTGAACTCGAGGTTGAGGAGATGGAGGTACTCAACTCCGCGGAAAACCTCCCGTTTTCCCCTTCGGATAGGCCGGCGGTAAAGGAGAATACAAGGCTTAAATATCGCTACCTCGATCTTCGTCGGGACCGCATGAGGGACAATATAGCCTTGAGGCATCGAACCTTCAAATTGATACGGGATTACTTCGATGAAAAAGATTTTTGGGAAGTGGAGACACCAATTCTGACTAAAAGTACACCGGAGGGTGCGAGGGATTTTCTCGTCCCTTCCAGGCTGCACCACGGGAAATTTTACGCCCTGCCTCAGTCTCCCCAGCTTTTTAAACAGTTATTTATGATAAGTGGATTTGAGAAGTATTTTCAGATAGTTAAATGTTTCCGGGACGAGGACCTAAGGGCCGACAGACAGCCAGAGTTTACTCAGCTGGATTTGGAGATGTCGTTCGTAGATGAGGAGGACGTAATTGAAGTTACCGAAGGGATGGTAGAACGGGTGTTTAACGAGATACTGGAACTGGGGGTAGAGCTTCCTCTGCCCAGAATGACCTACGAAAAGGCAATGGACCGCTTCGGTTCGGATAGACCCGACCTCAGGTTTGGCATGGAACTGGTCGATCTTTCTTCTGCAGTTGAGGATTCTAATTTCAACATATTCTCGGGAACCGTGGAGGATGGAGGCGTGGTGAAGGGTATATGTTTTGGCGGTTCAGCGGCATACAACAGGTCGCAGCTGGATTCATTGGAAAGCTTTGCCCGAGACCACGGCGCGAAGGGTCTATTATGGACTAACGTCGGCGAAGACGGTCTGGAGGGCCAGTTTACCTCCCATCTTTCGGAACGGACTAAGGACGAGATTGTCGAACGGTTTGGTGCACGCCCCGGAGACCTGATATTTTTGGTAGCTGATTCCAGGGATGTTGCCAACAGGGTTCTTGGGCAGCTTAGATTGAAACTGGCCGAAGATAATGACTTGATTCCCGAGGAAGAATGGGAATTCGTCTGGATTACACACTTCCCCTTGTTTGGTAAAGATGAAACCGGTGATCTGACTTCCGAACATCACCCGTTTACCTCTCCCATGAAAAGTGATATAGGTAAGTTAAGCGACGACCCGTTGAATGTTAGAGCCAGAGCCTACGACCTGGTACTAAACGGGGTGGAGCTTGGAGGGGGGAGTATAAGAATTCATGAAAGAGAACTTCAACAGGAAATTTTCGAGGTTCTGGGAATATCTCGCGAGGAAGCGGAAGCAAAATTTGGCTTTTTTCTGAACGCTTTGAAATACGGAGCGCCTCCTCATGGGGGTATCGCTCTGGGACTGGACAGGTTGATAATGCTTCTGGCTGGCGAGCAAAGCATAAGAGACGTCATTGCCTTTCCCAAGACAGGGATGGCTCAGTCTCCCCTGACTGGTGCTCCCATGGAAGTTTCCTCCGATCAGCTCGAAGAACTGGGAATAGATGTCGATCGGTCGGAATAGGCGGGGCTATTTATCAAGAATAGATTGTTAAGGAAGAAAAGATAGATCCCCTGTTCTAAGTTTCTCTGGCCTTTCTTTCCATAAATTCTATAATCCTGGAATCTATGAGGTTATCGTCTCTCAGCTTTTCCTCAAAGTTTTCCACCCGGCAGAATTCGAGAAAGGCCTCGGAGGTATCCTTGCCGTAATTACCGTCTACCGGTCCGTCATAGTACCCCAATTCCGTTAGCAGGTGTTTAATTTTCCCTACAAGGTCCTGGTCAAACTCCACCAGTTCACTTTTTGAGGGCTGGCTAAAATATAGCTGATGAAGGGAAAGAAGGTCACCAAGTTTCTCAATCGGCCAATCGTGATCGTCTACCCGAAGATCGATCTTCCTGTCGTTGAACCCTCCATAGCCACCTTCTTCTTCGACCACGAGCAGAGCCGCAGATTGCTTTCCCCGTTTGTCTCCGCCTGCTTCGTCTGCTGCTTTTAGGGCTGTAATCAGTCTTTCTGAAAGCGGTTTACCTTCTGTTTCGCGAAATCTTTGAGACATGGAAGTTATTGTTTCTTCGGAAACAAGAATATTTCCCTGACAGGTAAAGTACTCCCCGGATTGGTGACCGGCGTAGTCGATACATTCGCTACCGGTAAAAGCTGCCGTTTCCCCTTTGGCATCAACGATACCGACCTGCCTTATCTCTTTCTCTTTGTCGGCTTCGGTAAGCTGTTTAACTACCGACTCCGGATCCTTTCCTCTTCTTAAAAGCTCCAATCCTTCCGGACCATAGGTAGTGTTGGCGGCTGATTGCGTAGCCACGGCACCGACCCCGGCCCGGGCCCACGGTACAACCGCTCCCGCCGCGAGGAATTTCGACTGGACACCAATGCCGAGCTCCTCAGTTTCCGGATCGAAAGCCACGATTGAAAACGTTGATAGTTTACTCATTATTCTCCCTCCAAGTTGAGGGTGTATTTGCCGTCCAGCTTTACCCCCAGCTTATTTAGCTCCTCAATTAGGTTATCAATATCCGTAAACTGGATTCCATTTATACCGAGTTCCTTCGCCTGCTCTACAAATTCCTCCCTATCGTCGATAAAGATTATTTCCTCCGGTGAATGATTGGATTTGGAGATAACTTCCTCGTATCCCCGGGGTGAATCCTTTAACTCACCGACCTCGAAAGATAATGTAACCTCCCTGAAGTAATCTATTACGGGCATCTTTTTCATTACCCGGTCGTACAGGATTTTGGGAGTATCGGAGTACAGTTGCAGGTTGTAGTTTTTCTCCAGCTCTTTGACCAGTTCAAATATCTCTTCATTCGGGTAAACGCTATTTTCGTAAGCTTCAGCCAGCTGATCTACAGTCATAGTTAGACCAACCTTTTCGCTAAGAATTTCCAACAGTTCATCTGCCTTGATCTCTCCTCGGAAGTGAGCCCGGTCAAGTGCTGAACCCCGCAGTTTTTCCTCGAAAGATTCCGGTTTGTGAGCGGAGTGAGAAGCCAGCTCGACCATTAGCCTATCTCCGTCGTAGTCGTAAAGTACTCCACCAAAGTCGAAAGTTATCGTTTTAATCATTTTATCACCGCTATTAAGCGTGAAGGGCTTTGGTAAGAAGAAGCCGCGCGCATAACAGTTTAGTGAAAGAAGAATAGTTTATCCAGTCAGAACCCTGCTTCTGGTAAATGTTAGGTAATACCACGTATTTAACGGAACTCTTTGTCATAGCGCCCGGAAATGACTCGGTCCTCAATTGTTCAGACGGGCTAAACTTTGCTAAGGAAACCTAAAGGGTGGATTATATCAGTTATCATCCAACCACTCATTGTGGAAGTAACCCTCCCTGTCTCGCCTCTGATAGGTGTGAGCACCGAAAAAATCCCTCTGAGCCTGAATCATGTTTGCCGGAAGATAGGCCGAACTAAATTCAACGAGGTAATCCAGGGAAGAGCTTATCGCAGGAAGGGCTAATCCTGCCTTTCGGCCTCTGGACAGTATCTCGCGAGTCGATACACTCTTATCCTTTACGTTGGATAAGAAGGGTTCCACGAATAGCAGGTTGGGGTTCTCTGGGTCGTTTCTCAACCCTTTCTGTGCCTCATCAAGCAGGTTCGAGCGAATTATGCACCCGTCCTTCCAGATCCGGGCGACTTCATCGAGGTTCAGGTCGTACTCGTATTCGCTGGAGGCCACATTAAGGAGATAAATACCCTGAGTGTACGCACTAACCGTGGAAAGGTAGAGGGCGTCGTGAATTTTTTCAGTCCAATTGCTTTTTCCGGTTAGCCTTGCCGGTTTCTCGAGAAATATTTTGTCGGAGTTATTCTTCCTCTCCCGTTTGCGGGACGAAATAAACCTTCCATCGACAGCGGCCGAGATTGTTGGAACTGGGACTCCGAGTTCCAGGGCGTTCTGAACGGTCCATTTACCGGTACCTTTTTGTTCCGCCGTGTCCAGAATTAGATTTATCAATGGTTTGCCAGTTTTTTCGTCCTCTTCTTTCAATACGGAAACGGTTATCTCCATTAGATACGAGTCCAGATCTTCGTTCCACTTTTCAAACGTCGAACTCATATCTTCCGGTTCCATATTAAGACCTTTGTTCATCAGCCAGTAGGCTTCCGCTATAGATTCCATGACTCCGTACTCTATTCCGTTGTGAACCATCTTAACGTAGTGACCGGCCGAGCGGGGACCAAGATAAGCGCAACATGGGCCCTCGGGTATCTGGGCTGCTATATCTTCCAGAAGGTTTCCTACGAGATCGTATGCTTCCTCGTTTCCCCCCGGCATAATGGAAGGTCCGTGTCGGGCACCATACTCTCCTCCACTTATTCCCGTTCCCAGGTAGAGTAGTCCTCTGGAGTTTGCTTCTTCTACTCTCCTGTCTGTATCCCTGAAGTTGGAGTTTCCCCCGTCGAGGATTACGTCACCTTCGTCCAGAAGTGGGGTTAATTTAGCTATAACCTCGTCGACAGGTGATCCGGCCTTGATCATAAGAAGGATCTTTTTTGGTTTATCCAACGATTTTACAAATTCTGCCAGGTCGTAAGTCGGTATTATATCCTTCTTTTTGGCCTTGTTCTCGGCGAACTCTCGTGTCCTGTTTTCTCTCCTGTTGTAAACCGATACGCCGTAACCTTTGGAAGCCATGTTTAGCGCCAGGTTTTGCCCCATTACCCCCATGCCGATTATTCCAATATCGGTTTTCATCTTATTTCTAACCCCCTAAAGTCCTGCTGTATTTACGCAAGTGTCACGTCTCAGGATAACTTAAAATTATCTATTTGTAAACTATTTGCCGGGACCGGGGTAATCTCTACGTATTGAAATCAGCTGACAATTCGTTGAAAATATCTAAATGTTGGCGGTTTTGTCGGCTAAGGCCTTTTTAATATCGCAATTATTTTTTAGCGGGGAGGATACGACAGACATAGGTATGGTTAAATCGAAACTCATCCTTATTCTTAAGGGAATTGTCATGGGTTTTGCCGATGTTATTCCCGGCGTTTCAGGCGGAACGATGGCCCTTATTACCGGGATTTACGAAGAGTTGATTGAATCGCTGGAATCGTTTGACCCAGCCATACTTATAGACCTGTTTACCGGAAGGCTAGAAAGGTTCTGGTCCGGGTTGCGGGAAGTCGAGTTTGGCTTTCTGATTCCACTTCTAACCGGAATCGCCGGAGCTCTGCTGGTTGGTTCTCAGTTCGTTCGGTACCTGCTTGAGCATTACCCTCCCTATATGTATTCCTTCTTCTTCGGACTGATCCTGGCTTCGGCGGTACTTCTGTACTTTGAGGTCCCGAAAGTGGGGACATCGGTCGTTTTGGCCTCTGCGGCTGGAGTCGTCGTGGCTATTCTTATAGTTGGTATATCCAGCGGAGATTTTGGTCACGGATTACCGGTGATACTGTTAGCCGGCGCGATCGCCGTTTGTGCGATGATTCTCCCTGGAATCTCCGGTGCTTTTATCCTGTTATTAATCGGCCAATACGAATACATTCTTGACGCGGTGGGTAATCTCCCGGGAAGTTTTCCGACCCTCCTGGTATTTGTTCTGGGCGCCGGAATCGGAATAATTGCGTTTTCTCGCCTTCTCTCGTTTGCTCTGGAACGCTGGTACCCACAGACAATTGGTTTGCTCATTGGACTCATGCTTGGGGCGCTAAGAAAGCCGTTTCAGGTCTTGCTGGATTCATCGGCGAATTCTGACATAACTTTCAGCTGGACTTTTCAATCCAGCATTCTGGTTGCCCTTTTTGGA
>JAGXLP010000047.1 GCA_018334615.1 Candidatus Bipolaricaulota bacterium | reverse complement strand
AGACACTGGTTACAGAGAGCGTCGGCTTTACTGATGTGAGTATTTTCTCGCGGGTGATGAGAAAATTCTACCGTGGAGAAATTGTCCTCGAGGGACTTTATTCGGCTGTATAACCGGCGGAGTTCCTCGTCCTTTACTTTCCAGTTGCCCGATACCTGGTTTACCAGAAGTTGACTGTCGGAATGAACGTGCACTCGCTCGGGACTAAGCTCTTTCGCTCGCTGCAGGCTCCTTATGACGGCAAAGTATTCGGCACGGTTGTTAGTTGTATGACCGATGTAGCCGGCCTGTTCCGCGACAAGTTCCCCCTCGTTATCGAGAATAATGTAAGCCCAGGCCCCGTCGCCGGGGTTACCCCGGGAGGCCCCGTCGGTATAAATATTTAGCGTATTAGCGGGTTTGGACATTCGGAATAATGTCACCTTTTTTTGAGTAACTGAATTGAATTTTAACGGTTTTGCGGGGGAAAATCATTATTAAGCTAGCTTAACCGACTATCAGCTATCGAGAAATAATGGACCCAATGTATTGATCACTCTTACCGCTGACGGAGTTAGCGTGCTAGAGCTTCTTTTCTTTGTCCTGGTTCCTTTCTTATGCTAGAATAACTGGTGAAATGGAGGTGTAACGATGTCACGAAAAATACTGCGGATCGATATGGAAAGTGAAAGTCTAAAATTCGAAGACTTGCCCGAAGATTACAAATATCTGGGTGGAAGAGGTTTGACCTCTCAAATCGTTGCGGACGAGGTTCCCCCCGACTGTCATCCCCTGGGACCAAACAATAAGTTAGTATTTGCTCCCGGAATCGTTACAGGAACCAGTGCACCCACGTCAGGTAGAATATCCGTGGGCGCAAAATCGCCACTAACCGGAGGGATCAAGGAAGCAAATGCTGGGACGAGCTTTTCCCAGAAGCTCGCCAGGCTGGGAATCGGGGCGATTGTCGTTGAGGGAAAGCCTTCCGGAGCAATGTACAAGTGCCTGAAGCTAGATAAAGACGGAGTTCAGCTGGTAAACGTTGAAGATTTATCGGGAATAGGGCTTTACGATGCTTTTGCAGAGCTGAGAAGTGAATACGGTGAAGGTCTAGGAGTCTGTGGTGCGGGTATAGCGGCTGAGCTGTCCGGAGCGAACTCTGGAATCGCCTTTAACGATACCGAAGGAATGCCTAGCCGTTATGCTGGCCGTGGTGGGCTTGGTGCTGTTATGGCAACTCGCGGTCTGAAATTTATTCTCGTTGACGACGAGGGAGCGGAGGGAGTAGAAATCGAGGACGAAGGTGTGTTCGAGCGAGGCAGGAAAAAGCTTACCGACGCTCTCACGGAACACGACGTGACAAAGCCCGGAGGGGCGCTAAATAGTTATGGAACCAGCGTTCTCGTCAACATAATTAACGAGGCGGGAGCATTGCCGCAGAAAAACTTTTCTCGTGGGTCGGACGATAGGTCGGCGAAGGTGTCCGGCGAAAAGAAGTCGGAAGAGATTAAAAAACGGGGCGGCGAGAGGCCACACCGGTGTAGTCCGGGGTGTGTTATTGGTTGTTCCGAGGTCTGGACCAGGGAAGACGGAGGAGACCCCGTAGGTGTGCTTGAGTACGAATCTGCCTGGGCGCTCGGTCCGAACTGTGAGATATACGACCTGGACACCATTGGTGAATTAAACCGGCAGTGTAACGATCTAGGGATGGACACAATAGAAGCGGGTAACACCATCGCGGTCGCAATGGAAGGTGGAGTAAAGAAGTTTGGTGATGAAGATGGTGCTCTCGAACTAATGGAAGAGATACGTAATGGAACCCCCCTTGGAAAGATATTGGTCAATGGTACTGAGTTCGCCGGAAAAGCATTCGGCGTGACACGCATTCCTACAGTTAAAGGTCAAGCCATTCCTGCTTACGACCCCCGGGCTATAAAAGGAATCGGGACCACTTATGCGACCACTCCTATGGGAGCGGATCATACTGCAGGTTACGCCATAGCCCCGGAAATAATGGGTGTGGGCGGAGAAGAGGATCCACTGAGTCCGGAGAAAGCGGAGTTATCGAGGAACCTACAGTACAGTACGGCCGTAATCGATACCACAGGGCACTGTTTGTTCACGGCGTTTGCCGTGCTGGATATCCCGGAAGGACTGGAAGGGATGGTTGAGGAGGTCAACGGAGTTTTGGGAACCGATCTGACCGTCGACGATATCCCGGAAATTGGAAAGGGTGTAATAGAAACCGAACGAGAGTTCAACAAAAAGGCAGGATTTACCAGGCAGGACGATAGACTCCCCGAGTTCATGAGGGAAGAAGAACTGCCACCTCACAACGACGTGTTTGACGTTCCAGAAGAAGAACTGGACAGGGTTTTCGGGGATCTAGGCTAATTGACCCCGGGTAGGCTGATTTGTCATTTCTGTAACAGTTGAAGTAAAGCTATTTGCCAATTTTAGAGATAAAGCGGGGGTGTCTTCCACAGAGGTCCAGGCGACCACGGCGGGAGAGCTGATACGTAAACTTGTCTCAGAATTCGAAGAACTGGAAGACCTTTTGCTGGAAGAACCCCCTCCGGAAATTGAGTTAAAAAGCGGGATCACCGTAATGTTGAACGGGAGGAATATTCGTTTCCTGGAGGGGAACGAGACGGAGCTCGAAGAGGACGATACGGTGACGGTATTCCCTCCTATAGGCGGTGGCTGAGCGAATGGAAGTGAACGTAAAACTCTACGGCAAGTTAAGGGAACTTGCCCCGAATCTGGACTCGCGGACCTCCACAGTGGGAGTTATGAAGTTAGATCTGGAGGCGCCTGGTCAGGTTTCAGATATACTGAAAAAGCTGGACCTGGAAAACGACGAAATCAGTCATATATTTGTAAACGGTACCTACTCTTCTGTAACTCGAAAACTTACGAAGAACGACAAAGTAGCTATTTTTCCGGCGGATATGGGTTTGCTTTATAGTTGGTATTTTGAAGAAGAAGAATAACAAATGTAAGTCTTGGTTTAGGTTTAAGTTTCGTCAACGTAGTAGGTAAGCTTACTCAGTTCCGTCTCTATATCGATCTGGGTGCATTTTATTTCCTCGTTATGATCGAGCACTTCCGGGGCAAAATTGATAATACCGGTTACTCCTCCCCTTATTAATCGGTCTGCAATATCTCGGGCTGTTTCAGCGGGAACGGCAATTATACCTATTTGAGTTTCAAATTCTTTGACCAGGGGCGTTATATCTTTGCTGTCTCTGATCTTCTTCCCGGCTACCCTGCTTCCGATCAGATCCGGATCGTCATCGAAAGCGAGTTCAATTTGGAAACAACCTTGATTAAATCCCGGATAAGATAAGAGCGCGGAACCGATGTCACCTACCCCGACCAGTGCAAGCCGCCAGGTTTGATCGAGGTTGAGGATTTCCCTGATATTGACTATGAGAGATTTGAGTTCGTATCCCACCCCTCTCTTGCCAAAATTCCCAAAATAAGAAAGATCCTTACGTATTTTAGCCGAATTCATAGGAAGAATTGTGGCTAGATCTTTCGAGGACAGGGTAGTTTGTCCTTTGAGTATGAGTTCGTTCAGGCAGCGGAGATAAAGGGGTAGCCTTTTTAAGGTTTCTTTTGGGATCTCTTTTCTTTTTTTCACAGTCGTAGGATTAGGTATTCTCCATTTTGGGGCTTAAGTAGCATCCCCATCCTGTTTAGAATAAATGTGGAACTACCTAATTAAATTGAGACCGCGGCGATTAAGCCATGGATACGAAATATTCCCACCGCCCGCCATGGGCAGGAAAATTCAAGCAATTCTTATGGGTAGTGGACTCGATATACTGGGAAATAGTGGAAATCGTGGGCGAAAGATCCAATATTGTATTTACATTCACATTAACAGGATAACGTGAAGATGTAGAAATGTCAAAAGAAAGTGGTTTGGAAGGTTTAATCACCAATAACTTTGACAAGTACTCTCTTGTCGCGCTGGCCGTCGAACTCGCCATAGAAAATTTGTTCCCACGGGCCGAAATCAAGCTCCCCTTCCGTAATTGCGACGGTGACGTCTCGGCCCATAATTTGACGTTTTAGGTGAGCGTCGGCGTTGTCTTCGACGCCACGATTATGACGATATTGATCGGTTGGCTCATGTGGGGCCAGTTCTTCCAGCCATTCTTTATAGTCCTCGTGCAATCCGCTTTCGGCATCGTTGATGAACACGCTTGCTGTAATATGCATCGGATTCACAAGAACGAGCCCCTCTCGGACTCCGCTTTTATCGACAACTTCTTTCACTTTCTCGGTAATATTGATTAACTCTACTCTGTTGTCCGTATTGAACCAAAGATATTCTCTGGTGGACTTCACCTTATCACCTCTCGTACGTAGCAAAAATTAAAAATATCCCGTCCCGGGACGTGGTTTATTGTAGATTATTGTTTAAATTTCACCAACTAGATCAAGGCCTTCTTCCAGAGTCTCGTCACCCGGCTCCCAGTTTACAGGGCAAACCTGGCCTTCGTGCTCGGAGACGAATTTAGCGGCTCGCAGTCTTCTCAGGATCTCGGAGACGTTTCGTCCAATGCTGTTACTGTGTATTTCCATGTGTACCAGTTCTCCCTCAGGATTTATAATAAACGTGCCCCGGCGTGAAAGGCCCTCAGTTTCGTCGTAGGTCCCAAATTGTTTACTAATTTTACCCGTAGGGTCGGCAATCATTGGATAATTGACCTTGCCTATTGCATCGGAGTGATCGTGCCAGGCCTTGTGTACGAATGCCGTATCCGTACTGACGCTTAATATTTCGCCGTTCTCCGCCTGGAAATCGTCGTATTTTTTTGCGAAGTCCTCGAGTTCCGTGGGGCAAACAAAAGTAAAATCGGCCGGGTAAAATGCGAGTACAACCCATTTACCCCGGTAGTCATCCAGTTCGATATCAATTATTTCATCGTCGAAAAACGCTTCTGCCTCGAAGTTATCTACTTTCTCTCCAATTTGTAACATATTTATCCCTCCACTATTAAATTGTAACGCTTACTAATTAATAATAAGTTAAAATTAATTAATTTCAAGTTAAATTTCCCTTACCCGACCGATGCCTACCGGATCTACCCGGTTTAATTTGCCAGAACCTCGGATTCCGGTTAGGCTTGTAACATTGAAAATGAATACAAGCTTAAATATCCGGACTTTTGGTATTTTATTTTTGCTGGTTCTGTTGCTTTCGACTCTGGCCTACGGAGTGGTCGGTGCGGACTGTTTTATCGATTCATCTAACCCGCCCGTGGTCAAGAGCTGCCCCGCTTCCACTAACAATTATAGGTTAAATACCAGGAGTGCTCGCGAAATCAATTACATAGTTATTCACACTGTTCAGGGTTCCCTGGGAAGCGCCGTGAATACATTTAGTTCACCCAATCTGGGATATCCCCGGAGCGCCCACTACACAATTGGAGAGTCCGGTGAGGTAATCAAGTCCGTTCCGGCAAGGAAGATCGCATGGCATGCCGGTACCTCTCCACCGGGAAGCGGGGGGACGCATCAGAATAAAGTACTGAACGAAAATTCAATAGGTATAGAACACGCCGGGTATGTCGATGATCCAAATTTCCCTACCGAGAAACAATATCGCGCGTCGGCGGCTTTGACGCGTTATCTTTGTGAGTTATACGATATTCCGATCGACAGGGAACATATCGTGGGACACGAGGAGATAAAGAGCACCAAGGGAGACCCCGGTCCCAACTGGAATTGGAACTATTACATGGATTTGGCGAAACATGGAAGCAGGAAATCCCCGGAGAAGGATGTTAGAGTTACCGAAGTTCTCCGACCGGCTGAACCGAACAATTTTCTCGCTCCGGGGTTGCTACTCCTTGGCGCGGGGTTGACTGTATTGAGTTTCGTATTATCGGCAAGCGGATAATTCTAAATTGGATTAACCCTTAGTGATAATTTGTGAAAGGAATTTAAGGAGGTCGTTAATGAAATGAAAGGTTCAACCGAAGCAACACAGGAATTGGAAGAGATCAGAAAAGAGGTTTTCGACTTCGTCATGAAAGAAGAGCCAATTAGGGCGACCAGCATGGGAATCCACGAGTACGATGGAGAACTCCCGGAAGGCTCTCGTGAGGCCCAGGAGAGGAAGATAGCGAAGTTTGAGGACTGGTTAAGCGAGCTGTCGGAAGTAGAAACGGGTGATTTAGCTGGTGAGGAAAAGGATTCGTTAAAAACAGGAAAACATATACTGGAGCTGCGTTTATTTGAGCTGAAAGAGCTACGAAAATGGGAGAGTAATCCAAATCATCCTCAGGCAATTGGTGCCAGCCTGTTGCCACTTTTGAAGAGAAATTTTGCCCCGCTTGAGGAGCGCCTTAAGAGTGCGGGATCACGAATAAACCAGATACCGGATTTTCTTGCAAACGCAAGGGAGGTCATAACGGACCCGATAGAGCTATGGATTAAAATTAGCCTGGAGTCACTCGAAAGATTGCCCGGGCTGCTTGGCGTCGTTGAATCTACTGCAGAGGGGAGCGAACTCTCCCAGACCGAGATAAGAGAGCTGAAGTCAGCCGGTCAGAATGCGCGAAAAGCGTTTGAAAAGTATAAGGTGTGGTTGGAAAAGAAAATTGACGGTGCAAAAGAGGAATTTGCCATTGGTCCGGAGAAGTTTGAAGTGTTGCTGGAAAAACAGAAGCTGGGTTACGAGAGTGACGAGATTACCGAACTGGGCAAGAAATACCTGGCCGAAAGCCGTAAATCCATGGAAAACTACGCTCGAATGATCAACGAAGACCACAGTGTAAGGGATGCAATTGCGGAAGTTGAGAAAAACACTCCCGAAGACTTTTCTAAAGCTCTATCCTGGTATAAGAAAAGTATCTCCGAGTCGAGAGAGTTTGTTAAAAAGAAGAATCTTGCCACGATTCCCGAAAATGAAGATATAACTGTCATGGAAACACCCGCTTATCTTAGGAACTTAATACCATTTGCAGCATACATCTCCCCAGCGAAGTACGATGAAACCAGGGAGGGTGTATATTTGGTTACCCCACCGGGAGACCAGGAGGATCTATCCAGGTTTGCCTTCTGGTCCATCAGAAATACCACGGTGCACGAGGGTTATCCCGGCCATCATCTACAGATGTCGGCAAGTGTGGAGTCCGACGACCTATTTGCTCTTTTATCTCATGCCACTGAAACGATCGAAGGCTGGGCGCATTACTGCGAGGAAATGATGAAGAATTACGGGTTTGATGACACTCCCGAGGCCAGGTTGATCCAGATGAAAGATCGTCGCTGGCGGGCTGCTCGGATTATCGCGGATGTGAAATTGAGTACCGGTAAATTTTCCTATCGTGAGGGCGTGGAGTATATGGCAGATACCGTGGGAATGGATGAGCAGTCAGCGGAAGCGGAGGTTAAGCGGTACACTCAAAATCCGTCGTATCAGTTGAGTTATCTCCTTGGCAAGCACAAAATCGATCTCCTCAAGGAGCACGTAAACCAGAAGATGGGCGGGAATTACAACGACAAGTTCTTCCACGACGGGCTCATTTACGGAGGGTCGATTCCAATTAAGTTTCACAGGGACAGATTTAACAGAAAGTTAAATTGCCGGGACTAAGAAGTTGTGACCAGGATGACCTCGGATTATAGCCCGACCGACGTTCCTAATTTGAAGCAGATCATTTTGGAATTATTGCAGGAGATCCCTTCCGGGATGGTATGTTCCTACAAAGATATTGCCCTGGCGATCGGCGATGCCGCGGCTGCCAGGGCGGTCGGTACGGTTATGGCAAATAACGAGGCGCCGGACCTATACCCGTGCTGGCGCGTGGTCCACTCTGACGGAAGGGTTGGAAAATACAGTGGAGACCGAGGAAAAGAGGAGAAAATAGAGAAAATGGAGGCCGAGGGAATTCCCGTACAGAATGGGAAGATAGAGAACTTTTCCCGATTTCGGTTTCGGGATTTTGACCTGGATCCTCCTTTGCCTGAACTCCGACGAACTCAGAAAAAGGTCGCAAACAGTGTAGTTGTCGAAAGAATAGACTCTCCCAAGACCGTGGCAGGGGTCGATCTTTCTTACGGGGAAGCCGGTGTCGTTGCGAGTTACGTCGAATCGCCCCGGAAAGGAGAAAAAGTTGTCAGGGAAGAGACGTATACTCAGTCCGAAGTGAAATTTCCCTACATCCCCGGGTACCTCGCTTTCAGAGAGTTACCGGCCCTGGTTAAGTTACTCGAGGGTATAGGAGAAAAGGGTGTCCTGGCCGAGGTAATTTTCGTGGATGGAAACGGCCTCCTTCATCCAAGAAAAGCCGGCCTGGCAAGCCACCTGGGGGTTGAGTTAAGTCACCCGACGATAGGAGTAGCTAAGAGCCTTCTATGTGGTGATGCAAACGAAACCGGAATGGATTTAGGAGAAACCCGTAAAGTGGAAGTTGATGGAGAGGTGCTGGGCCTCGCAATCAAGACTTATGAAAGGGCGAATCC
>JAGXLP010000146.1 GCA_018334615.1 Candidatus Bipolaricaulota bacterium | reverse complement strand
CCGGAACTTTCACAAACGAGGAGAAAATTTTAACATCCTGCTACTGTTGTTAAAAACACCACCAAAATTCTATTGATAGTGTAAATAGCAAGCTGCGAAAAAATTAAACCGCCCTTGAGAATAATACGATCATGTAAAGAGTAATTATGATAAACTATACGTAAGTAAACTGAGCACCAAGCAAGGTAGCTTCTAGGGAAAGAATATTCTGAGTTTAAAATTCCGGCTGATAATGGCACCGCACGAAGTTCTGGAGTATGTAGTTGTACATGAGCTAGTTCATCTAGAAGAACCGAAGCACTCTCTAAAGCGTCCTGGCGGAGATTGTCGGACTTAATGCCGGATTACAAGGAGAGTAAAGACTGGTTGAAAGAAAACCAGACAAAGCTTGTGTTGAGAGAAGAGGATATATTTTAGATTAGGGTGAGATCCTCCTTGATATTAAGACTAGCGTTTTGTTACACGTCTCAGTTAATATGTTCAGTTGTTAAATATGTCTATTTTAACGGTTTCCAGCTAACTGGTTAATTATGTTTTTGTCTTTTATTTTAAATACCCAAAATTAATGGTATATCAATAATAGTTATTTCTTGGTATACTGACTATAAAAGGAGACGGTCCATAATGAAAAAGGTAACTGCTTTTATCGGAACCCAGACAAAGAGGAATACTTATAATGCTGTAAAAGAATTTGAAGAAAATCTGGAAAAATACGGTCAGATAGATTTTGAATACTTATTTTTAAATGATTATGATCTCGAGTACTGTCGGGGTTGTAAGACGTGCTTTGATGAAGGGGGAGAATACTGCCCTATAGAGGACGATAGAGATATATTGCTCGACGAGATAGAAGGTTCGGACGGGGTAGTTTTCGCCACCCCGAGTTACGCCTTTCAGCTTTCAGCACGGATGAAGAACTTTTTGGATCGGACGGCATATATGAACCATCGCCCAAGATACTTTGACAAAGCTTTTACCGCAATCGTTACTTACGGTGCCTTTGGCGGGGGCTCGATAGTTAAATATTTGTCTACCGCGGGCGAAAATCTGGGCTTTCACGTATCGAAAGGATGCTCTGTGAGGACACTGGAGCCCATGACTGAACGTAGCCAGGAGAAATTAAAAAAGGAAGTAAAGAAATCTTCGGACAGATTTTATCGCGAGCTAACCCTTCCGGAACCACCTGCTCCTTCTTTTTTAAGACTTGCCATATTTCGGATGACCCGCACGAGCATAAAGTCATTGGATAGTTCTTATAGGGATTATCAGTATTTCAGCGAGGAAGGTTGGTTCGACTCCGACTATTACTACCCTGTTAAATTGTGGTTTCCAAAAAAGCTGGTGGGTTATTTATCAGATTTTGTCGGCGGGCAGATGATAAAACGCGGCAGGGGTTTGAGTGTAGATGAAACAGACAAGGAAGTTAATTGATTATTCGAATTAAGCTTGATCCTCTTTTTGATAATTATTGAACTTGAAGACGATAAAATTCTTGACCTGAGAATCGAACCTGCGGTCGGTTAACAAAAAACAAATAACTCAATAGATTTAGTTGTTCAAATTGGGGTAGAAGAGAGGGTATGTGAGAAACTTGAAGATTAGAGACGAAACCATACCGTATAAAGTAACCGTGAGCAATAAAGCAAAGCGAGCCAGAATAGAATTACCATATGTTTTAGTCTTTTGCTTCAATTGGACAATCCCGGAAGTATCTACAAAGCGACCTAAAGAACAATTCTGAAGGAGGTATATCATGCGAACATTTGGCAACATCATATGGCACTTCCCGTTCCTGGGTTTTCTCGAGGCTATATCTGCCTACTTGCTTGGCTGTTTGTTTATTATTACTATCATAGGCGCTCCTATAGGTCGGGGTCTTATCGAACTGGCTAAGTTCTACCTTTTACCGTTTGAGCGCAAGATGGTGCGTAGCTCAGATGTCAACACCACTTCTCCGAGTACGGCTTGGCGTGGTCTGTCGTTCATCGCAATGATTCTCTACCTTCCTTTCGGGATCATCTTCGCGATCTTCACGATCATTCAGATAGCTGGATTGTTCATCAGTATCATCGGTATCCCGGCGGGGATGGCTCTTGGAAAGTCTCTGGGGACGGTGCTGAATCCGGTCGGCAAGGAATGTGTGAGTCGCGCGGTAGGAGAGGAGATTGAGCGACGTAAGGCGTCCGAAGAGGTTCAGCGCACGATTGGGACAGATTCCTCCTGAGGAAGTCTCGGCGTTACCACCTAAAACGCCAACCTTGGCTCGAAATACAGACAAGTACAAGCAAACATCCCGCCTATCTACAACACTCTCACCTATCCGGGAAACACCGGATAAATACCTCAATCAGGGAGGCACTTGACATTTACTTCGAGCACAACCCCGCAAAGGGGCCTGGGGACTATTTGTTTACCACCTACGCCGAAGAACATGGGCGAACGATATCATCTACGAGCTGACCGAATCAGTTGGCCTGGAGGGAAGGTACGGGATCTTAATCTCTATTCAATACCCGTGTAGTGTGGGTAGTTTTTCTTAGCCTTCTCTTTACTTATCTTTCCCTCTTCCAAATCTTCCTTGATATTGTCAGGTGATCGATTGCGTGGGGAACCGTATCCCCCTCCTCCGGGGGTTTTAATGCTAATCAAATCACCCTCGTCCAACTCCATTGTAATCTTCCCAGGGATGGATTGCTTTTCTCCATCTCTGAAAAGTCTGTCTTTTCCGGGCGCAC
>JAGXLP010000046.1 GCA_018334615.1 Candidatus Bipolaricaulota bacterium | reverse complement strand
TAACTCTCGAGATAACCGGAATCAGATATCTTCTTAGTACATTAGTTCCTAAATCTCTATAAAATAGGTCTAAGATTACGCTTAGATAACCCGCCAGGTTTAAAGTACTGTGGCCTGGCGGGTTATATTATGTGTATATTGTGCGACCGACCTTAAACCTTCACCTTAAACTCAATAAGCCCAACTTATCCATTGGAATTCTGTTATACTCGAAGATGATAGCCCCTTCGAAACAGGTTTACACAGAGAAGAAAAAGTATCGCCGCCAGGGATAATAGTCCTGCAAGTCCGATCGTAAGGTTCAACTCCGATACACCTATCATTCCATAGCGAAGACCATTTATCATGTGTGTCACCGGGTTAACTTTCACCAGAACCTCCAGTACGGCAAGGCCTTCGAGCATTTCCAAAGAATAAAATACTCCCCCTAAGAAAACGAGCGGGAATAAACCAAAAGTCTGAGCAAGTGCCATATGATCGAACTTATCCGCCCACAGCCCCACCAGAGTGCCAAGACTTGATCCCAGGAATGAAACTAAGACCAGGTACACGATAACAACTGGTATATGCGTCAAAGCCACGACGTTCGGGATAAGTAGCGCCAGCGAAATCAAAAGTGTAGAGACCAAAATACCTCTAATTACACCAGCAATGATATAGGCGGAAACAATCTGAGTCGAGCTCATCGGGCTGGAGAGAATAGGTTCTATCCAGTCAAAATGGCGGGCCATATACAAACTCCAGCCGGGGTTCATAAATGAATTGGTAATTAAGGCCATCATAACCAATCCGGGAAACATAAAAGAGATATAGCTATGGCCGGCCACCATTCCTATCCTGACTCCCAGAACCAGCCCAAATACCAGTACGTAAAGGATCTGGCTAACTATGGGGGGTCCAATGGTCACGGTCGGATTTTTTATGTAGCGAAATACTTCCCGTTTAAGTAACGTAAGAAACATACATGAACCTCGTATTATGTTTAATCATCAGTTATTGACTTATTTTTTGCCGTAAGACGAAGGAAAAGATCCTCCAGACTGGCCTTTTCAATGTGAACGGATCGAGTAGCGATATCTGATGTGTGTAATATTTGTAAAATGCCCGCAGCCGCTTCTGACCCGTCAGCAACCACTGCCCTTACCTCTCCACTATCTCTATCCAGTTCCGCTCTGAACCCGTTCTCCAGCAAGGTTTTCGGCAGCCTTCGTAAATCCTCATCCAGCTTAATTCGCACTAGATCTCCCTGGCCCTTTTCCAACAGTTCTTCCGGGTCTCCTATCTCCACTATTCGTCCTTCTCTCATTATAGCAACTCTATCACAGAGTTTTTCCGCCTCGTCTATCTGGTGGGTGGTAAACAATATAGTGACGCCCTGGCTGGTTATTTTTTTTACGTAATTTTGAACGGTCTCTTTAGTCTCCAGGTCCAGTCCCGCAGTTGGCTCATCGAGGATTATTATCTCAGGATCAGCTATCAGTGACCTGGCAAATAACAGTTTTTTCCTCATTCCGGTAGAGAGTTCGTAAGGCTTGTCTTCTTTTTTTTTCCAGAGGTCGAAAGTTCTGAGTTGTTCTTCAGCTTTCTTACCCCTATCTCTTGCAGGAATACCATTATAGCCGGCATGAAATCTCAAATTATCAAAAATGTTAAACTCTCGGTCTAAATTTGCCTCAGCGGGCGCAAAACCTATGAACTTATGTACCTGCCTATAATCGCCGGAGATATCGTAACCGAAGACCTCAGCTGTACCTTCCGTGGGGGTTGCCAGGCCAATGAGCATCTTGATCAACGTGGTTTTTCCGGCACCGTTGGGCCCAAGTAAGCCAAAAAACTCCCCTTTTTGAATAGAGAAGTCCGCGGAATCGACGGCAACGGTCTCTCCAAAAGTCTTGCTAAGTTCGAAGAATTTGACAGGTAAGTTATTCTTCACAATATCCTACTCCCTGGAGCATTTGATGGAAATTAATTCTCCCAGCTTTTCCCGGAGTTTTCAAGACCTAAACAGAACAGGGACTCGACAAATTAATCCAGAAGGCAATTTGATTACCCTTCACCGTTCCTCCATAATTAATGAATAAATCGCTCATAAGCAGGTAGATCGAGAAACTTTGAAAATCGACAATATATTTAGAAGTAAGAAAGACATCAATTTAACCTCGGGGAGCCTGGCAAAACCCTTATTCTACCTTTCCCTCCCCGTGATAATAACTAACCTGCTCAGAACCGCCTATAACCTGGCCGACATGTTCTGGGTTGGGAGGTTGAGCAAAGAAGCACTTGCTGCCATTACTTTTTCATATCCAATGGTATTCCTTTTCATATCCCTCGGGATGGGGGTTGCTGTGGCAGGTAGTGTCATGGTAGCTCAATATGAGGGCGCAAACAATAGATCAATGGCCGAGTATGCCGCGTCTCAAACCGTCTTATTTAGCCTCTTCGTGGCGGTGATTCTTGGAATTGGAGGATTTTTCCTCGTAGTACCCGTACTTAGGTTGCTTGGCGCCTCTCAGGAGGTTATTCCGCTTGCCACCGACTATCTACAAATAGTTACCCTGGGATTGTTTTCCCTTTTTGGGTTCTCAGTCTTTATAGCATTAATGAGAGGGTACGGTGAGACCCTAACACCGATGCTCATCATGCTGCTTTCTGTCGTACTCAATATACTGATAGATCCTTTCCTGATTTTTGGCTGGCTCTGGTTTCCCAAACTGGGAATTCAGGGTGCTGCTATTGCAACAGTATTTTGTCGAGGCCTGGGCCTTGTGATTGGTCTCTGGATCCTGTTTACGGGAAGAAAAGGGTTAAAGATACGCATTTCTGAAATGAAGCCGGATTACGAGTTTTTCAAAAAAATTGTCCGGATTGGCATACCAGCTTCCGTTGAAGGCACTGGGCGGGCGGTATCGGTAAATGCACTGTTATCCGTAGTTGGTGGATTTTCCACAGCCGTGGTTGCTGGATACGGGATTGGAATCAGGGTATTCTCTACAGTATTTTTACCCGCTCTCGCTGTTTCTAGAAGTGTAGAGACCATGACCGGACAAAACGTCGGAGCAGAAAGGTTCGATCGGGCGGAACAAGCTAATTACCTCGCTGCCAAGGGCATGTTTGGAGCGATGACCCTTCTAGGATTGATTGTATTCTTCACAGCTCCCGCCATCGTATCATTCTTTACCCCGGATCAGCAGGTAATTCGGGTAGGGGGAGAATTTTTACGCTACATTTCCCTGACCTTTGGTTTCGTCGGCTCCGCCAGAGTATTCTCCGGGGGGTTCCGGGGGGCAGGTCAGACCCTGGTAGCGGCAACAATTGCAATACTAATACTCGGAATTATCCGTTATCCATTGGCCTTATATCTTACCGGTAATCTCGGGAGGACCGGAATATGGTGGGCTTTTGTCGTATCTAACATTTCCGGTCTATTCATAGCGTACCTCTGGTTTCGCCGAGGTGCCTGGAAACACAAAATAGTGAAAGAGGATGCCGAAAAAGGAGAAGTTGCCGAGGAATTGTCTTCGATCGAAGAAACAATTTCCGAATAAGTGAATGATTTCCGCTTTTGGCTCCATCATGTAGATATAGTGCGCCAGAAAAACTAAAATGAAAGACTATATTATCCTGTTGCGAGTAGTTTCAGTTCGAATTGACCTCGAAGAGTTTAGTCATACAGCCAGCGATCAGACCCCCAACAACGTCGTCGAGAAAAGGAGGTAATTCTCTCAACACACCCGGTTTTTTTCTGTCATAACGGGTGAAATTAAACAGGGCGTTCTTACCACCTATGTACTCCGCGATATCTATCCCGATCAACTCATCGGCAATTAACCGACCCGGATCACCTTTTAATTCAAACCGTTCCTCGTTCTCCTCTTCCATGTAAAAAGCGGTAGAAGCTAGAAAGTGAATATTCGGGTCTTCTGAGTAGTTCTCCAGAATTTTAACAAAATCTTCCCTTAAATCTCGCCCATTACTCTCTCCCACAAGCAAGTCGAATGCAGATTGGACAATTTTCTTCTTGCTCACCCCTCTCTCCTCCAGACGAGATAAGATGTTTCTGTCCGGACGGTAACCGTTGTTATCTTTCAGCGCTTCTCGGACACCCTGTCTTACCAGGACGTATGTTGATCTACCGAGTTCCGTCGCAGTCCCCGAAAAGTCAACCTTTTCTCCCCGGGATGATCTGGGTTTTGCCACTGCGATTGCGTCGGTGGGAGTACCAGTTATGTTATCCCCGTTTTTAATTACATCAAGTCCCCTGAGGGCAGAAACTTTTGCTTCAGTTATAACGATGAAAAGGTTTGCCATACCTGTAACGGTTAAGTTAAGATCAGTAATCACTATTATATTTATCGTATTGTGATACCGAGGATCTACCGGGCTACCTACCCCGGCAGTTAGAACCACTTTTACGGAACCACCACACAAATTTTCTTCACCGGTAAATGCACTCCCGACGTCAGCAGCTGTAATAAATCCAACTATATCACCTAAGGCATCGGGGTCACCAGAGAGAGACAATTTATCTCGAAAGAAGGCTTCTACGGTTCCATCACGACCAGGATTAGTCGTATGATTTATTATCCTTTTGGCTTCCTTTAACCCTCCGTTCAGCGGCGCGGAGCTCAGAGTAGTGAAATCTCCTTGAACTTCGATATAGTTTTCTGCTTGGTGTATTTCCACGTGTTCTCCATTCTGAAATAAAAATCTAAGATTACCCGTCCGGGATTTTACCAGTCGATAGTTTGGTTCTAGTGATCTTTATACTCAAAGGCCTTTTTCACTCTTTTAAGCCCAGCAGGGTGGTCGTAGAAAAGAAATTCTATAAGCTTTGTCGGTGCGGGGTTTCCCAGGTTCTGCTGTGAAAGTTTCACCAGTGCCTCTCCGAGTGCTTCAGGGGTTTCTACAAGTCTCAGACTAAAATCGTCAGCGACCCTTTCTCGCATTCTTGAAAGCCCGTTTCTTATCGGGGATAAGGTAAAAAGAACCAATTCCATAAGACCAAGTATGATCGGCAAAGTCGATATATTGGGACCTAAATTAAAGAACTCGGTTATTGGAGAAAAGTAAGTAGCAATCAAGAAGAATCCCAGCAAAGTAAATAAAGACTGGACAAAAAGCAGAACCCAAATATCGTGATATTTATGATGACCCATTTCATGAGCCATAACGGCCTCAATCTCTTCCCTGGAATAATTTTCAATCATTGTATCCGAAAGAATAATACGTCTGCTCGAGCCGATTCCCGCCAGCGCACCAATACCTTTTTCCGTCTTTTCGCTGGCTTTCATGTTAAATGCTCCCAGAATTTCGACCCCGGCTCGGTCCGCAAGCCGTTCAAGCCTTCTTTTCAATTCTTCGTCGTCTATGGGCTCAAACCCGTAGAACAGGGGCATAAGAACCGTCGGCGCAATAAACTGGAGAAAAATCGTTATAGCTGTTGCAGCCACCCAGGCCCATAACCACCAATACTCAGTCGCGTTAAGAACCCAGAATAAAAGAGAAAACCCTGCCAGCGAAAGAACCAGGTTTATCGCCAAACCTTTCAACTGATCACTTATCCAGCCAAACAGGTTTTGATGGGAAAGGCCGTATTTATGCTCAATTCTAAAGCTTACGAGACCCGTCGGAATATTCAGGATGAAAAAACCCCCTGAAAAAATCAAAATATACAAAACCCTTACCGCCCAGATATTACCAACTAACCCCCTTAAAAAATTGAAGAGCGTCTCAGTTCCAAAAAAAATGAAAACTGTCAGGATACCAAGAGAAATCAGGGAATCCACGATATCGACTGAAAAACTCTCCAGCTCGTAATTTCTTGCTTTCTCGTAAGATTCGAGATCAAAACCGTACTCCTTTAGCTTCTCCTTCTTTTTCATCGTCCACCCACTTTATAAATTTTCCCGAAAAAACCAGCCAACGTTTCCAGGAAGCAGAAGTTAATCTAGAAACTTCACAAGAAACTTTTGATATAGCCTCCTCGAATCAACCAAATTAGCTTAGTCTGGGCCGATTGTCTCTGATTCGCTTTACGTAACCCTTCCTTTGTTAACCCTAAACAGAAAGTAGATCCCTACGAGTAAAATGAACCAGGGGAGCAAGGGTCGAAATATTAATCCCAGTACAAGTATAAGGACAATCAGCGGTCCGGAAAACAGAAATTCGGAAATACTTAAAAATACTCCGAGCAACAGTGCCAATGAACCAAGCAGTATCCCAACTGTCGCAAAAATCAAATAAAAAATTGAACCAAATAATATGCCCACGTTTATCATCCTCTCGCTTAAACAATTAACCGGCCCAGAGAGTCCCTGACTCCTGGCTAGCTTACGGAAAGCCCGCTCGTTATCTTTCTTTGACCCTTGCCACTTACCTTTATCATTGACTGTCAAAAAGTGTATCGAAATACCCGGCTTTTTTCAGGTCAATTACCAAAACTTGCCGAGAAAAGCCCGGGGCTTGCTGCGGGTATGAATTGGCTGGTTTACCCAGGCCAAGCTCTGGAGGTTTCCAGCCATTATTGGTTAAGAGAAACATTTAATATGGAGTATAGCTATTTTTATCGGCGGTAAGAGATATACGATAACATTTGATTTAGCCGGGAATTGGTTTATTATTTCTGTAGAAATTACTTCGACCTAACAGGTGATATAAAAAATGGCAAAAATCAGGAGAATTGTTCTAGATATAATGAAACCGCTCGAGCCATCGGTAATTACCTACTCCTCAGAGCTGGCCGATCTTGATTGTATTGAGGGAGTAAACTTGTCCATGGTAGAAATAGACCACGAGGTCGAGAATATCAAAGCTACACTCGAAGGTAGTAATATTGAATACGAGAAAGTAGAGGACGTAATAGATCGACTTGGAGGTAGCGTTCATTCCGTAGACAAGGTGCTCTGTGGTAAAGCAATCGTAAAGGAGTTAACTACACCTCAGGATTAATCTCTCCTCCCATCTTAGCTGAATTCTAGCAAATTATTACCCATGAGAACGCTTTCAGGGGAGGTTAAATTATTCTATGCCGGTATCACTGTTGCCGAGACCGGGCCATCATTTAGACGTGAGATTTCTATTAATCCAACCGAGGCGTCCCGCGGTAGGGGTGGATAATCTAACTTCAGAGTTCTCTTTTTTTGTTCCATGGGGGTGCGAACACTATTCAAATCGATCTTCAAAATTTCGAAGTGGAAGCAGCAAGCAGAGGGATGATGGATGGCACGCTTTCAACGCTGGGTGTTGTAATCGGTGCCCAAGGAGCTCCGCCGGAAATAATAATCGCTGCCGGGATATCCGGAGGCCTCGCAAACAGTTTTTCCAACATTTTTGCCGCTTTTACTGCCCATGAGGCTGGAATGATGGTGGAGCTTAACGCTTTAAAAGACGCGATGCTGAGGACGGACCTCGAAGATACCGAGATTTACGAAAGAGAAAAACGTAAAGTCCATAAGCGGAGCCTTACTGACGGCCTCGCTACAGTTGTTGGCGCTCTAGTCCCCGTAATTCCGTACTTTTTCTTTTCCTCTTACCTGTCGATATTTGTCGCAGTTTTCTTGACTTCGATGCTTGGTTTACTCGTAGGAGTAGTAATGGGGAAACTTTCCAGAAGAAGTATGATCAAATCCGGCTTAAAAATGGCCGTTTCCGCTATAGTTGTCGGGGTGATCTCAGCTTTCGTTCAATCCGGCCTTAGTTCAATGTTACCCAGGTCGTGAAAAGGGTCTAAGAATTTTCCATCCTGACAGTGGGATGTATGTACGGTAAAAGTATAAGCGTTCCTCCAGCCCGCGGTAGTGGAAAATTAAAGATAGGCTCGGAAAAAATCGAGGACTCTTAGTTTATACTCCTCCGAGACGTTTTCAAAAGCGGCTACATGGGTGGTTTCCGGAACCAACCACATTCTTTTGGGTTGTGGTTTCTTTTCAAATAGCTTTTCTGAGTTTTGATAACCAACTGCATCGTCTTTCAAACCGTGGATGAAAAAAGTCGGGGTTTCAACTCCACTCATTTTGCTAAGGACATCCGTTTCACGATAGATATCGACCCCAAGGGCGAGTTTGGCCGAAAACATGTAAACCGGGAAAAACGCCTGAAAAAACCAATCCTTTGAGTAATTACCAAAATCCTTCGAGGCAAGCTTAAGATTTGCATAGGGGCTATCAGCAACTACCGCTCCGACCCGACTATCGTCCTCAGCGGCTAACAGGGAGGCCGTGGCTCCGGCGGAACGACCAAGCAAACCTATTTTTGAGATACCCTCCTGCTCGATTAAAAAATCCACGGCATTTAACAAGTCTCTACTTTCGAAATACCCAAACCCATACCTGTCACCATCGCTTAGTCCGGTACTGCGGGGATCGAATAGCAAAACACTAAATCCGCCATTTACAAGGAAAGGGGCGTACTCCAACATGTCCCACCGGTTCTCACCTTTGCCCGGTGCAAGAATAATACAATGATCCGTACTCTTTTCGGAAGGAAGGTACCATCCTCTTATCTCAATATCCTTATCCGAGGTAAAACTGATCTTTCGATATTTTA
>JAGXLP010000045.1 GCA_018334615.1 Candidatus Bipolaricaulota bacterium | reverse complement strand
TATTCCCCTTATAACTACTCTCTATTTTTGTTACTTGCGATCATACCGACACTCGTCGGCCACACCGCATTTAACTGGTTGTTAAGCGAGGTAAAGGCTTCCATGATAGGCGTTACTATTCTGGGCGAACCGATAGGATCGTCCCTCTTGGCCATTGTTTTCTTTGCGGAATACCCTTCCTACTGGGTAATAAGCGGAGGGACATGCATTCTTATTAGTGTCTACTTTCTCTGGCGGCGGGAACTTGTCGACGACCACGTATGACTTCGACCCGGGTGTCTGACCCGAGATGGACCGGAATCGTGAAAAAACAAGGTCAATATCTATACTGACACCCGGGTCCTTTGCCATCTTCTATGTTGGTCCATCAGTCTAGTTAGTCTCCTTCCAGTTCCTCCTCAGCCCTCTTCTCGGCTCGTTTTTTTATCTCTTCGGCTCTCTTCTCAAACTGGGTTCTAGCTTCTTCCGCTTTCTCCGACAGTCCCTCTACCAGGCCTTTCCCTTCCTCTTCTTCGAAGTCTTCCTCGTAATCAGGGAAACCATCTTCTTTTGAAATACCCATGATACTGCTTACCGCACCGAGAACGTCCGCAGTCCCGGAAGGCACGATAAGTTTGGAAGCTCTACCGTCGGCCAGTTTTTTCATTGCTTCGTAGGCCTTCAGGGTCAGGATTTGCTTGTTCGGCTTACCCGCGTGATAAGCACCGAACACTCCCTGAATCGCGTTTGCTTCACCTTCCGCTTCCGTGATGTATTCATAGCGCTTTGCGTCCGCCCTCTTCCGTCTGGCGTTCGCTTCACCCTCTGCCTCAAGTACTGCCGCTCTCTTGCCTCCTTCCGCTTTCAATATTGCAGCCTTTTTACTCCCTTCCGCCTTCAGAACCTCCGCTCTTCTGGTTCTTTCGGCTTTTAACTGCTGGGCCATTGCGTCCTTTACGTCTTCAGGTGGTGTAATCTCCCTGATCTCAACCTTGGTCACCCGGACTCCCCACTTATCAGTTTCCTGGTCCAGCGTATTCAGTAGCTTTGAATTTATTTTCTCCCTGGAAGAAAGAGATTGATCCAGATCCATCTCTCCAATTTCGCTTCTAAGGTTGGTCTGAGCAAGCCTAACTGCAGCACTTTCGAAATCTTCTACCTCGTATTCCACTTTCTTTGCGTCTGTTGGCTTATAATAAACGATAGCGTCCACCGTCGCAGTCGCGTTGTCCTTGGTAATAACGTCCTGACGGGGTACGTCCAAAGTTTTCTCCCTCATATCAATTTTCCGGACTTTTTGCACAAAAGGAAAAATGAAATGAAGTCCCGGTCCGTAGGTCCTCGAATATTTTCCGAACGTCTCTAAAAGGCCTTTCTGGTACTGGCGTACCAGGGTTGTAGCCCAGGAACCAAACACCAGTACGAACGCAATTGCGGCCAGAATTATGATTGTAGACATAATTAACCCTCCTCAGGGGTATTTAGATTTTTTTTATCTTTTTTAGTTGACTCTACGACAAGCGAAGTTCCTTCAATATCTTTAACTACTACCTTAGCTCCCTTAGCAATCGGATCTCCGGTAGTAGACTCCGCTCGCCACTTCTCTCCGTTAACCACAACAATTCCATCTCCAGTTGTCGGATTCACCTCTTCTTCCACAGTCCCGACCTCGTCTATTAGCCTGTCGGCCCCGGTCCTCAAGCCTCCTTCAGCGCTTGAGTAGATGTCAAACTCCCAGGCCAGATAGGCCGCCAATCCGGTTCCGAGAATAAACGCTATAAAGCTATAAGTCTCACCCTGGGGCGGTAAGAAATCCACCAGGCTGGCAATCAGAGCGCCAAACCCAACTGTGCCAAAGAAAAAGGTCGCCGTATTTAACTCCAAAATTAACAACCCAATACCGGCAATAAACCACAACCAAAAGGGTATAATTTCCATTCAGGTCACCTCATTTTGTATTATTTAACTCGTACGTTTCAGGCCGAATGTTGACGCTTTCCGGCTCAGTCACACGCCAGGACACGTTTGAAAACAGGTACAGTGCTCCCGACACCATCGAATGACCTCCCAGAACCACGGGCTTGGCAGCATTCAACGCAGCCTCAGTTAGTTCTTTTAAATACGGAGTATCTATCCCTTGCGGCTCGAGTAAATCGGAAGAAAACCGGTCAGCACGCGATGGCCATTCACCAAAATAATCCATCAGCACTCGCGTATCCAAAAAGAGCCCCGTAGCCCCTGCAGTCAAATGTTTTAGGAACTCACCTGGACCTTTATCCTCAAATAAACTTCCGATCAACGAGGTGGGCAAACCGTTTTCTTTACACCGCGCACCACTTCCCCTTCCCTCAGAAAACACATCAATCTGGCAGGCAGCTTCTCTCTCCAGATGTGACCAGGTAGAGGCTCCGATTCTTCCAGCGATGACTAACCTGCAACTCTGGTCGGTAAACTGGGGCAATATTTCTCTTATCCTTGTGTTACCCCAATCTAGAGTAGAGATGTGCTCCGATAACTTTCCCTGAAGGGACCCGCCTAATTTGATTGAAAGCAAGTCAACCGGGCTATCCATGTCCAGCTGGGTCTTTGCACTTCTCCTTAATTCATACGGAGTTAGGCCAGCGTCTCTGGACAGCCAGCCAAGCTCGTTATCCTCTTCCGGTGGATCGAAATCAAGAAGCCGACTCGCGGACCCCAACCCAATCATGTCAGTAGAATAAAAGTTATTGGAAATAGATCTCGTTTCATGGTTTTCAATAAATTTAAAAACTTTCTCAAAATCCTTTTTCCGGAATAAAGGCCCACTGCCGCCTCCAAGATAGAACACCTTTTCGAGCTGATGCCGGTTAATCTGGTCAAACAAACTCTTTCCAAAATGGAAATCTTCCGTAGTTTTTTTTACGGATAATTTGGGATACATCGATTTGTCTAAATCCAGAAGGGGGTTAGAATTTGTCATTAATACCTGCTTCCGGATCGATGAAGCCGATTTGGTCCGATCCAGGATGTCGAATGTATTTGCTTCCAGTCCCCTATTTAAAATTTCTTCCGGTCGGGATTCCCCGTAAACTCCCGTGGATACGATCAGATTTATCGGCTTATTCATGCTCTTCGGGTTCCAGAACCTTCAACCCTCCTTCAGTGCCTACAAAAACTCTGTCGGCATTCCGGTTTACGAAGAACCCGTTCTCTACCACTCCCTCAATATCGTTTATTCTAGGTTCCCATTCCTCTAATTCGGTCTGACTCAATTGCCCCTGAAGCTGAAGGTCAAAAATCACGTTTCCGTTATCCGTCTTAAACAGTTCACCTTCGGTACTTCTTAGTACCGGTTCACCATATTGCCTTAGGCGCTTACGAGTAGATTTAATATTTTTCGGTTTTACCTCTACAGGTAAGGGAAAAGTTTGCCCCAGGAAATTTACAAGCTTTGTCTGGTCCACGACAATCAGAAGCACTCTCGAACGTTTCGCGACAAGTTTCTCCCGGTAATGGCATCCTCCCCCGCCTTTTATCAAGTTCAGCCGGGGATCCACCTCATCTGCTCCGTCAAGATCAAACGCCAACGGTTCCTCACTTTCGCCAAATTCCTCGATATCCACGCCCTGTTTTTTCAGTTCCTCTCTGGTCGTGGAAGAAGTCGGAATTGCAGTTAAGTTCCTGTGTTTAGCGATTCGAGAAAAAGAATAAGCAACGGTGGACCCCGAGCCCACACCAATCTTCAGGTTGTTATGCAAATCGAAATTTTCTCTTATCCATTCCATCGCTCCATTAACCGCTATCTGCTTTAATCCTTCCCGAGTATTTTCTTGATGCTCCATCATCACACCTCTAACACGCAAAAATTGATCAAGAAAAACTTTCAGCACTTACCCTCGTAAAAGCTTTTCAGTACAATAAAAAACCTAAAAAGTGCTATAAACTTTACCAGAACTCTCCGAGAAAGACGTCCCTTTGGGCAGAGTTCTTGTTTCTGGTTATGATCCAGGGTCCCTCGAGTGTTTATTCTCTTAACCAAGCTACAATCAACTAGTTAAGACACGAGCAACACCGAACGGGTCAACCTGTTAAAAACGATTAGGTAATTATAATCCTTCCTAAGTTGTAGACAAATTATTTTAACCAAACTTTACAAATACTACCTTGCAGATAGGACAATGTCATCTATAATATCTACAGTGGGCTAGTTGATTTCGTCAGAATTGTCTCATTCTCGCAATAACGATAAAAGTACAGTTATGGCGGTGGAAAAATGGATTTTTTCGACGTTATAAAGAAAAGAGCCTCAATCAGGTCATTTAAGGAGCGTCTGGTTTCCGACGACCAGGTGGAGCAACTATTAAAGGCCGCCAATTCAGCCCCTTCAGCTGGAAATCTACAGTCTTACAGGATACTTGTGATTAAGAACGATGATTTAAAGGACAAGCTAGTAGAAGCCGCTCACGGACAGAAATTTATCGGACAGGCCCCTGTCAATTTCGCTTTTCTTCGGGACATAGAGCGAGCGAAAAGCAAATACGGGGAACGAGCAGAGCTATATTCCCTTCAAGACGGAACCATCGCGGCTACCTTTCTTCAACTTGCTGCTGTAGACCTTGGCCTTGGAAGCTGCTGGGTTGGGTCTTTTATTGAGGACAAAGTAAAAGAACATTTAGACACTACCAAGAAGCCTCTTGCCATAATTCCCGTGGGCTATCCGGCTCAGCGATCTCGCACGGACTCGGCCCGAAGAGAACTTGAAGAGATGGTTTCCTTCATAGAGTAACTCCGATGTTGTCCTATTTATTCCCCTATTAATTGAACGATGACTTCCCTGTTTCTTTTTCTCGTGTCGTGATTAATGGCAATTATATTTTGCCAGCGCCCGAGCTGTAACTCCCCGTCGACGAAAGGAACCACCATCCCGGGCCCCATTATCGTAGCCCTTACGTGACTACGACCATTATCGTCATTCCAGGTTTCATGATGCTTGTAGTGGATATTTGGAGGGGCTAACCTCTCCAGGGCGTCGGGTACATCTTCTTCCAGTCCCGGCTCATACTCTACGGTACTGATCGAACCCGTCGCGCCGGGGATGAAAAGGTTTGCGCTACCTTCAGTCAAATGGGATTCCTTCACTGCCCTCTGGACATCCTGGGTTATCTCCGCCATCTGACTATCACTGCCGATACGAACGTAGATCTTTTTCGTTTCCACTGCCATTTGTACCTCCAGCGGCGGGGTAGGTCTTCCCTACCCTGTTAATTCATACTGGAATCCGACGTCAAAAAATCGACCACTTTCTCCATTTCCATCCCCCTTGAACCTTTTACCAGCACGAGGTTATCCTTCCCTTCCAGCACTCTTCCCAGCTTTGAAACAAGACTTTCCTTTGATTCAAACCACTCAGCCACCGGACAGGAGACGGGTTTATCACCCTGTTTACTTAGCTCTTCCACAAGGGCTCCCGTAAACTCCCCCACGGCCAGTACTCTGTCCACACCGGCATCCATGACCGAATTAGCCAGATTCCTGTGTAATCCTAGTGCTTCATCACCCAATTCCATCATATCGCCAAAGACAAAGATCTTTTTACCGTCGGCCTTTAAGGTTGATAAGTATTCCAGTGCGTTCCTCGTAGCAGCAGGATTGGCGTTATAAGTATCATCAATTATGGTTCCCTTTGGGAATGACTTCGGTTGCATACGTTGAGGAAGCGGTTCGAAGCGGACTCCTTGCTTTACACTCGAACTCTCCACATCGAGTTCCAATGCCAAGGAGGCGGCGGCAAGAACGTTATAGACATTTGCGGCGGAGTTAAGTTCGGTCTCAAGGAGCAAAGGAAAGATATCGTCATTTAACAAGCCCTCTGCCATCGACCTATTTAACGAGAATTTCAATCCAGCTGTACCCAGAACCTTAACGTCCGAGGCGTAATATTTACAACGACTCTCGTTTTCTAATCCATATTTTATGAAATTAAATCCTGGTATACCCCCGGATTTCCTATGCAGGGGGGATGAATCCCCATTTATCAGGATTTTACTATTGCGCTCCATCCCTTTTGTGATTTTTAGCTTCTCGGATGCAACTTCATCCACCCCACTAAAATTCCCCAGATGAACCTTCCCGGCACCGGTTATGAGGCCGTGGGTAGGCGAAAGGGCCTGACTTAAGGTCTCCAGATCGCCAGGATACTGAAGACCGAGTTCAAAAACGGCAAACTCAACTTCTTCGTCCATTTCCAGAATTGCCAGTGGTAAGCCGTATTCCGTATTATAATTCCCAGGTGACTTATGAACACTTCCCTCAATTGACAAAATCGAGGAAATCAGTTCTTTTGTAGTCGTCTTTCCCCAGCTACCCGTTACGCCAATTGTAGGGATATGAAAAGAATTTCTATAAAATTTGGCCATCTGAAGAAGCGCTTTTTCCGTATCATCAACCACGACCAGGTTGTAATAATCGTCGCCAAGGTAATTCCTGGAATTAGCTATAGCTCCGGAAGCACCCTTCGCAAAAGCTTCATCCAGGAATTTATGTCCATCCGTACGAGATCCGGGCAGAGGAATAAAGAAATCCCCTTCATTAATAGTTCTTGTGTCAATAGAATAACCTTTAACTTCCCGGTCCCTGGGCTGGCAGAGGGTACCGCCCGTGGACCGGGTTATCTCATCAACACTCAGCATGATTCGCTCTAGAATTTAGCCTTCAGAATCGGAATTTGTCTCCTTCTCGTTCGAATCAGATTTCGTTTTTCCTGTAACATTTATAGATAGAGCCTGGCTTCCGTAAACGACTCTGCCGGGAAATTTCTCATCTACTCGAGTGACCGATTCGTATTGGTATCCTGCACCGGCCATCGGAACCACGCTTTCCTCAAACGGTTTCAACAACTCCACGGAAAGATGTTCGTAACTCTTCAAGCCGTTGACGTAATTAAGCCAATCGTCAAAGTTCTCCAGTACATCCGGAGGGGCGATATTTGTTGGACGAGGACCACCATACACCGCAACTACGTAACTCCCTTCCGGGAGGTTCTTTGGCAATTGAAACGCTCCTGTCTTTTTGACTATGTCATCCCGATAGTTCTTGATTTTAACCTGGTAGGCAAGCAAATCTCCGGGCTGATACTCTCGTCCATCCGTAGCAAAGTACATAATCTGTCCGGATTTGATATCCCGCTCGAACGTGACTTCGGCTTCCAGATTGCTCAAATCGGGGTTCCTGAAAGGGTTATGAGCCAGCGCGTCAATGAAAAGAGCTACCTGTAAAGAGGGCAGGAAAGAAGCTCGACTGTAAGAGAAAAATATATCCGTTCTATCCAGGGGCTCCGGCATGTTTTCCCCGGTAACCTTGTAATCGACTTTAACCGTTCCAGGGCCAGTACGATTAAGAGACCTGGTAATTGTTTCTCTTATCGTGGAATAAGACAAGATTCCGATGTAATTCGTGGTCTTAACGAGATCCGTATTATAACCTGCCGCTCGATCTACTCCAGTTTCCGTAACCTGGATATTCGTGTTAAACAAGTCGGTTTCCACCCCAATCTCTCCCATAATTCCCTGCGTCCTATCCTGTGTGACTGTCCCGACGGGAGATGCTACGTTACCCAGTTTAAACGGAGCTTTGTAGCTTTGAACGGTATCCAGAACGGCTGCCTTTGTGAGTAAAAAATTAGAATTTCCATTCAGTAAGAACCTGTGACCGAAACCCAGAACCCTGTCATCTTCCTTATAGGTAACCGTACCCAGCGCACCTATCGAAAGATCTCCTTCGGCGAGCGCCACTCCCAGGGGTCCACCTGCCTTTAGGTCCATCGCCTGGTTCGAACTCGCGGAGGTTCCCTGAACGTTGTGAAAGGAGAGGTCGGATTCCGAAAAACCCTTTTCCAGGTTGCTAATCGAACTTTCACCCAGTACTTTCAACGGATCGTAAATTCGGTCCAGATTAGAAGAGTCAACCCCCTCCGTCAGTCCTTTAAACGCTGCCTTTGAGAAATCGTTAACCATGACCGGAGCCTGAGAACTTCTGAACACCAGTTCGTCAGCAGCCCTGTCGGTATCAGCAGCTATTGTTGAAGAGTCGTCGAATAAGACGGTCTTATTTGGGAAGAGATCCTGTAAAGAATCCTTAGCTGAACTTTCTCTTTCGCTGGATTCCTCTTGGCCAAGATTAATTGAGCTTTCGTCGTCCAGCAGTTTAAGCATCGTCTTAATCGGGGTTATCAAAGCAATGGGGTTGTCAGCTTCCTTGTTCCATTGAGCAGCTCTGCTCAATGCACCTATCAACTTGCCATCTATGTATACGGGGCTGCCACTCATTCCCTGAGCGACCCCTCCTGATTTCTCAATTGGGGTTCCGCTCGCCCTAACTACAATGAAATCCTGAAGTTCTCCGGGCTCGTCGATAACCCCTACTACCTCAACGGAAAACGTAGAAATGTCCGTTCCCTTTACCACCGTCTTACCCGTACCTTCCATCCCCTTATCAATTTCCTCTATGCCGAGAAACCTTCCTTCCGAGATCCCAAGACCTATTTGCGGAATTGCAAAAAGCTGGAAAAAAACCAGCAGAACGAGAACAAAAATCAAATTCCGACCGTTCAAACTAAGACCCATTCTTTTCATAATACTTTCCTCCCACTTAAGTTTTGAAAACCTTAACCAATAGATTAATTACCGCTAATAAATAAACAACTCTATCAAATGAGGACGAGAAAATAAT
>JAGXLP010000145.1 GCA_018334615.1 Candidatus Bipolaricaulota bacterium | reverse complement strand
ACGCCGAAGTTGATTACGATGGAGGTAAGAACCAGAGCCTGTGGCAGAGGATCGGCAAATTGAACGCCGATATCCGGACCGATCGGCGCTCTATCCCCCGGCTTGTAAACTACCAGTACGAAAAATAGTATCGTCGCCGTATTAACTATATTCAGGCTCAACAGCTTCATCAGGAGGTTCTTTTTAAGAATCAGACCCAGGACCCCCACACAAACAATAAGTATCGTAATCGCAGACGCCATATCGCTCATACTTCCCCTCTATGTTTGACAAAGAAGTGGAGTATCGCCCAGGTTCCAATGAAGACCTTTAGTCCTATCGAGAGATTTACTAGCGAGATCACTCCGAGTCCGGGGAGGTTACGATAGACCATTGACGGGTAAAGTGCACCCAGGATCATAATTAAAAGAGCAACAAAAAGAACAAGATACTCGACGAGCTTCATGGAATCCTCTCGAAACTTCCTGCCGGTCTCTTCCGCTCCTTTTGCCAGGGCAAGAAGAAGGATTCCAGTGCCGCTAATTACACCGCCGGCAAACCCTCCACCGGGTCCCAGATGGGCACTAAAGGCAAGGTAGATTCCAAAGACGGCGATAATTGGATAAAGGAACGAAGCCGAAGCGGAGACCACGTGGGACTCCACCGGCTCATGCGTCCCCGAACCTCTCGAGGGTTCGAGATCGGAGAATATAGTGATTCCCAGCACGGCGGTAGAGAAGATTAACAACTCAAATAGCGTGTCGTAAAACCTGTACATTCCGTATACGCCGAAGACTGCATTGGATATATTCGGAATCTCCAGACTTTGCTCCAGGTAGATTCCTCCTATTCGCGAAATTTCCGCCTCCCCGCTCAAGACGAGTGCCCCAATAGTGAAGGCACCAAATAGAGAAACTATAACCACCACGTAGAGCGTCTTAATAGATACGGAATACCGGCCCATCTTAATCACCAAAGTGTTCCGATAACAGTTCGTCGATTTTGCCCGAAATGGTTAACTCCACCAGATATTCATTCAGCTGCTCGAGCAGTTCGTCCTCTCCGGAAGAAACGGCAAAACCGTAATCAACTTCTCCTAGAGTGACGATTTCACTTCTCTCCCTTAAATTGGTATCGATCCGATATAGCGCAGTCGACATCCGGCCCGAGTCCACAATAAACCCACCGATTCGGCCCTCGTTGTAGGCCTGGATAATCTCGTCAAGAGAATTGAAGAGTGCAAAATCGTCCTCGTTTATTCCTGGTAGATCCGAGTGTACAACCTCCGCCAAACTCCCGGTCTTTTTTTCATCCGGGGTCGACCGGTAGATTTTCGATAACTGACCTTGATAATAACTCATTGAATCACTCATCTCCCCTGACCCGAGATACCCTGGGAAATAAGCTCCCGCTATCATATCAGCCCTCCTACCCCCAATTAACGAGGTCAATTCCTGATGGTCTACAAACTCTATTTCTAGGTCGAGATTTATCTCCTCCGCAAAACCACGCAGGATTTCCAGTTCGACACCCTGTAATTCCCCCTTCTCCTGAAACAAAAAAGACGGAACCTCCTCAGCTATCACGTGGAGTTTGCCCTGGTCACTCAACGCCAGTACGTAGATAAAAGTGACGAAAGCTACTCCAATTGCACCCTCCGTCACTGCGACGTCCGGAGCCCCGATCAGGAAATAGACTCCCGAACTCAACAGACTAAACACCCCAAGGAGGATCACCGCGTTCAACAACCGATCCTGGAGTAAAACGGCCACGGAAAGACCAAGGAGGAGTAAACTAAGGATTATCAGCATCACTTAAGCGTCCTCACCTTTATCCCGGGACTGGGAAGGTTCCACTTTCGATAGAAAAGCTGATTTGGCAATCGAGTGGCCGATAATCGGCCCGGTAACAAAGAAAAACAGTATCAGCAACCCGAGGAAAGAGTCGGAAAACCTAAACCCCTTATAAAGAAGAAAGCCTGCCAATATCACGATTACCCCCACCGTGTCCGAGGCACCGCTGGCCTGCAATCTCGAATAAATATCAGGCAGGCGAGCCACCCCGAACGAACCAATCAACATTACCAGAAGCCCAAGATAGATCAGAATTAGAGAAATTATATTCATACTTCTCGTTCTATATACCTCGCAATAATCACGATTCCAAGGAAACTCAACACTCCGTAGATCAGTGCCAGATTGACGAAAACCGTCCTTCCCCCCATTATTCCCTCTACCACCAGGAGAATCACGATCTTTCCGGTAACCGAACTATAGCCGAGAAGACGATCGAAGACGCTCGGACCGTAAAACAGTCGAAACAGGGTAAAAGCCAGACTCACTCCCACGATTACGTCAATAGAAATTCTAAGCATTGGGGATTATTCCAGGAGGTCCAGAAGCGGTTCTTCAAAGGAGGAGTTGATTTCACCAACCACATCTTCGTAATCATCCCTGTCCTCGAGTTCCAGATGATGAATATATACCAGGTTCTTTTCAGTTAGAATACCGATAGTGATTGGAGTCAGCGTGATGGAATTCAATAAAAACAGCTTCCCGGTCCCCGACTCCAACTCAGTATCATAGGCAATAATCTTGCCTTTTACATCACCGGTCAATATTAGATAACAGGTCCTTACGGTGGACTTGACTACCTCCAGAATTAACAAAGAGAAGAACTTAAGCCAGAGAAGGGGATGGGCCAGAGAGCGAGCCGATATGTCTATGGTCAGATCGAACGTAGAGTACAGGAAGACTACCAGACCCGTGGCAAACGCTCCACTGACCAAAATAACCGGACGGACCTCCCTGAACAGAATCAGCCAGAGAAGGTAAAGCAGCCCCCAGCC
>JAGXLP010000044.1 GCA_018334615.1 Candidatus Bipolaricaulota bacterium | reverse complement strand
GTCTTCGATATGCAAACGAGCGCCACTCCGATGAGCGATATCGGTGCAATGATGATGAATTCCAGTTACTGCGAGATGGGGAAGAGTTTTGATCTTCCCACCCAGGGGTTTATGGGGTTGAGCGATGCCAATACCCTGGATAGTCAATCGGGTTTCGAGTCAGGGATAGGAATTGCCCTGGCTGCCCTCTCCGGAATAGACGTGATAGCCGGGGCTGGCATGTTAGATTTTGCAAAATGTCACAGTATAGAAAAACTGGTGATAGACGACGAAATTTGCGGGGCGATATCACACTTAGTTAACGGGGTTCAATCCCGTCAGGACCCAATGAGCAAGGATCTGTATGGCGATATAGACCAAAGTGACTACTTCCTGACTTCCCCCGCTACCCTGGAATGGTTTAAACGAGAACACTATTTTCCCGGCTGCGTTGTCAGCAGGAAGGACGAGCAGACCTGGGAAGACGAAGGGGGGAGCACCGCTGAAGTGAGGGCACACGAAGAAGTAGAAAGGCTCCTCTCAGGGTACGAGCCTTCTCTTCCTGGTGATGTTGTCGAAAAATTGTCGTTGATCATGACCGAGCAGGCAAAGAAGTGCGGAGATATAAAACTCCCCTATACCGGTTAAGCAAATAAATATAGTGCACAGATGAAAGTCACTTAACTTATTCTAACAGAGCTTGAAATTAACCAAGGAGGTTTCTATGAGTGAGACTATTTTGAACGATTCTAATTCCAGACAGTTTCAGCGATTTGAAATGGAGGACCTACAGTCCAAGTGGGAAAAAGTGGTGGATTACAACCTATCGGAAAGCGGGGTCGATCCGGTATCCGTGTCCAAACTTCTAGAAAAAAGCAACGAAGATCCCGAGGATTTTTTATCTACCCAGCTTCACTACCCACCAACTCAAGGCACAAAAGAACTTCGACGCCAAATTTCCCGTTTCTATCCTGAAGCTAAGGTAGATAATGTTTCCGTAACCGTGGGCTGCGCGGAGGCTAACTTCAACGCAATCCGGGCCTTACTCAATCCGGGAGACGAACTTATAGTTATGATCCCCAATTACATGCAAATATTCGGCCTGGGGCAAAACTCCGGTCTCGACGTCAAGAAATTTCACCTTGAGGAAGAACAAGACTGGAGCCCCAACCTAAATGAATTGGAAGAAAAAGTAACCGAAGACACGAAGTGTATTGCCGTATGTAATCCCAACAATCCCACAGGCTATATACTCACCGAAGAAGAAATGGATAGAATTGTCGAAATTGCCGATTCCGTGGGGGCCTGGTTGCTGAGCGACGAAGTGTACAGCGGCGCGGAAAGTGAAGGGGATTCGGAAACTCCATCATTCTGGGGGCGCTACGACAGGGTAATAGCAAACAACAGCCTAAGTAAAGCGTATGGGTTACCGGGACTAAGAATAGGCTGGGCCGTTGCTCATCCGGAGGTAATAGAAGAAATCGAAGCACAAAAATCCTATACGACGATATGTGCTACAGTTCTTTCCAACAAACTGGCTAACTTAGCCCTCTCGCCCGAGGTGCGACCGTTTCTTATACAGCGAACCCGAGATCACGTAAGAGACGGCTATTCCGACTTCAGGGAATGGATTGATAGCAATAGGGACGTTTTTTCACTTGTAGACCCTCAGGCAGGGGCATTTGGTTTTCCCTCTTTTGATCTCGATATTTCAGCTTTAAATTTAGTCAAAAGACTCATTGACGAGAAAAGCGTCCTGGTTGTTGCCGGAGAACACTTTGGGCTAAATAAAAAATATCTACGGATAAGCTACGGACTTCCCCGGGAAGAACTGCTGGCCGGATTGGGCAGAATTTCCGAGCTTGTGGATACACTTAAATAACGAATAATACATATTACGGGGGTGATATATTGAAAGTCAAAATTTTATCTGAAGACGAGATCCGTCAGTCCGTTACTCTGGACGAACAATCTATAGAAGTCGTTGAAGAAGGGTTTTCCCGGCTTGAGGATTCAGAAGTACACCTGCCACCAATTATGATGATCGAAGTTCCTGAACACCGGGGGGAGGTCGACGTCAAATCCGCCCACATTCAGGGCTACGATAGCTTCGCCGTAAAGATCGCCTCCGGTTTCTTTGAAAACGCCGAAAAAGGGTTACCCACCGGGAGCGGAATGATGGTACTTATAAGTGCAGAGACCGGTTTTCCTCAGGCAATTTTACTGGACAATGCCTACCTTACCAACCTCAGAACAGGTGCCGCCGGAGCGGTCGCTGCTTCCTACATGGCCCCGGAAGAGATAAACCAGGCCGGAGTGATTGGTTCCGGGGTTCAGGCACGGTTTCAAATAAGGGCCCTGAGAGAAGTGCGGGATTTCGACAAACTGGCAGTGTACAGCAGAAATCCGGACAACGTAGAAAAATACGCCCGGGAGATGGAGGAAGAGCTGGAGTATGAAATAATAAAGGCAAAAACCCCGGAACAAGTGGTCGTAAGTAGCGATTTCGTTGTAACAACTACCCCAGCAAAGGAACCTTACCTCAGGGGAGAGTGGATACATCCCGGTTTGCACATTACTGCAATGGGTTCGGACACTGAAAACAAACAAGAACTGTTCCCGGACGTGTTTTCTAACTCCGATTACACCGTCTGTGATAGAAAATCACAGTGTTTCAGGCTTGGAGAATTGCACTACGCCCGGGAGGCTGGAATCCTGACAGAGGAAGATGAGATTACTGAACTGGGCGAGATCACGTCTGGACGCAAGCCCGGTCGGACGGAGCAGGAGCAAACAACAGTCTGCGACCTAACCGGAGTAGGTATCCAGGATACCGCAATAGCCTCCTTTGCTTACCAGCAAGCGCTAGAACAGGAACTGGGGCTCGAAGTAGAGTTTTGATCTTACCAACGAGAAATACTTGAGGAGGTGTGTTCTTATAACAGGAAGAATTAAACCTGATTAGCGATTGGAGTTCCGCGGACCTTTACCTCTATCTTTTTTCCGTTCCCTTATATGAGGGCCTGCCTGGAAAGTTATTGCTTTGGTGTTGACGAAGCAGTCAACGATCTTCCGTCGTCCGGAATACAGTAGCCTCTGCAAGGTTCCCCGAGAAATATTCATTTCTTCCGCCGCTTCCGTTTGATCCAGCCCTTCTCCATCACACAATCTCATTGCCTCCAGTTCGTCCAGCTCTACCTCTGTTTCCGGCAACTGATTTAGGGGAATCCCGGCGGGCTTAAACACTTCCGAGCCCTCAAATTTTCTGCAACGTCTTTGCTTCTTTCTCCTTGGCATAACGTTTAAAATATATTGAATATACATCAAAGGTGCAACAGCCAGCAATAATTCCGTCCTTTTGCAACTTGACGGCGGAAAAGTTATTCTTTCACCTAATTGGACTATCACACAACGTTATGAGTAAAATATCGAAGTTTCTCACGGTAATTCTGATTTTTGTCATAGTCTCGTCTTCCCTGTACCAGCTCGGAAGACAGATTAACTGGGATCTATCCAATAAGCACTACACGACGGCGTTCAGATACAAAGACCTGGCCCGGGTAAGCTCACTATACGGAGAACCCCCCCTGGAATTGATCAAAAAATTCGACCAGGATGGGAAAAGCCTAGTTCTGTTTAAAACCAACCTGGCCACAACTTCGAAGTTCTCGGTTTCGAGGACCGTGGAGGACCTAAAGGATGCCGGAATCTCCCGAGGAGTAGAAGTCCAGAATATTCAACTGGCAGATGAAGATGAGTTTCGTCGACTCCTCGAGTACCTGAAAGAAATGGAACCGCAACTCCTTGTACTAAGGGGACTGGGTTCCGTTCCCTTGCCTTCCTGGCTGACAAATTGGATTGAGAAAAATAAAGTTGTCCTGGGCACGGTAGAATTTAGAAACAAAGAGATATCCAGAAAGCTGACAAAAAGGTACGGAGTTCCCAGCGTGAGGTTACACAGGATATTTGATAAGGAAGTCGGGACGCTGACCGAAATCGAACGGAAAGCAAGGTACGTTAGGGCGGTAAAAGAGAGAAACATCGGGGTAATAGAATACAGGTTGTCATTAAACGTGGAACCGGAGAAACAAGCCAATCTCCTCGAGTCGGTTCAAGCTGAACTTGCCAGATCGGGCTATAAAGTCGAATCGGTAAGAAATGTAAAAGGTGCAAAAAAGGAGATTAGTTCTCCTTTTTGGTTGATACTCACCCTGGTAACGTCTTCAATTGGGCTAATTATTCTTCTTATCCTCCCATCTCGATTTTCAAACTCTTCCGCGATCCTCGCAGCGTTTATTCTGATGGTAATAGGAGGAGCGATAGGATTAACCCTTTATCCTGTTCTGACCAGACAGTCAGTTGCACTGTTACTTGCTATTGCCGCTCCGGTTGCGGGTCTTAAGTTAGTAAAAGAATATGGAAGGTCCTTTCGTCCTGATAGTGGCTTTAGCGCCGTTTTCCTGGATTTTGTCGGACTCTGTATTTTCTCCACGTTTAGCGGGGTCATCGTATCAGGTATACTCTTTGACCAATCGTTCCTCATCAAACTTCACCAGTTCCGGGGAGTCAAGGTAGCCCTCTTCTTTCCGTTATTGCTTTTACTCGCCCTGGCAATTTATTTAGGAGAGCTACGAATTTCCGAGGTAACGTTTGACTACAAGAAAGGTCTGGCTGCCGTTTTGCTTCTAGGTCTCTTTCTCTTTTTGTTGTTGAGGAGTGGCAATTTTTCTTTTTTAAGCAGTACAAATTTGGAAGAAGCCATCAGAAGGGGTCTAGATCGGGCATTTCTCGTAAGACCCAGGTTCAAGGAGTTTCTGCTCGGCCACCCAAGTTTAATAGCCTGGCTCTATCTCGCCGGACATGGCGAGAACGATTTCCAATTTTGCAAGCTCGGGCTCTTACTCGTAGGATTTATGGGGCAGATTTCAATTATCAACACGTTCGTCCACGTACATACACCCATAACAATATCCTTAATCAGAACGGCAAACGGTATGATCGGGGGGCTAATCCTGGGAGCAATAATACTCACTATACTCGTCGGGGGTGAATTTCTCTGGAAGCTAAAAAAAGAATAACGATCTCCGGGTACTACGGGTACGATAACCTTGGAGACGAAGCGATCCTGGAGGTACTAATTTCTTCTCTTCGTGGTCGGTTCGACCGGGAAGAGTTAGAGATAGTGGCACTTAGCAGTGATCCGGAAAAAACCGAAGAAATCCACAACGTCCACGCGGTTAAACGCTGGAGCCCCGTTTCACTAATTCGTTACATGAAAAAAACCGACCTCCTCATTAGCGGGGGCGGCGGTTTGTTACAGGACCGGACGAGTACTTTGTCTCTCTGGTACTACCTGGGGATAATTTATCTGGCCAGAATTTTCGGCGTCCCGGTCTACGTACTGGGCCAGGGGATCGGTCCAATCCAGAAAAAATATAACAAGTACCTACTTTCAAAGACACTGAGTCTGATAGAAGGTTTTCTCGTCAGAGACAAGAGAAGTGTAAAGTTGTTGAACTCGCTGGGGGTGGAAGAGGGTATTCTCAAAGGTAGCGACCTGGCTTTTCTACTCTCTCGGGACGAGAAAAGTTCCCAAAATTGTCTCCCTCACCCCGATAGAAAAATTGTGGCTGCAGCCTTAAGGGACGACGTGAGCGGGAGGACTGACATTGTGAGAGCCGTCTCCAGTGGTCTGGATATGTTGCACCAAAACTATGAAGTTTCTATAATCCTTTTTTCCAGCCACTCTCCAGCCGACAGGCAAATTAACGCCGATTTACAATCCTCTACAAACGCTCCATGTAATATTATAGACGTGGGCCACCTATCTCCAACCCAGCTCGTCGAAATGATAAAGGACGTGGACGTAATGATTGCCGGACGGTTACATGCTTTAATATTTTCCTTCATGGGCGGAGTACCTGTACAGGGAATTAGTTATGACCCAAAGATGGATTCTCTGATCAAAGAGGTAAACGAGCTGGGGGAGTCAGTGGAATTTTCACTGTGGCACCCGGAAGATCTGATCAACGGAACAGAGTATCTTGAAGATCTGGAGTCAATGTTTGAAAGAAAAGAAGAGCTAAAAACAGCCGCCAGCCGCGTAAATAGGATACTTACGAGTCAGGCAGAAGAAAATTTGAATATGGCCCTGGACTGGATCGAAGAGGAGTTTGAGAGTGACCGATCCAAGTACTGACGAGAAGCCAGTGTTTCACGATCCGGTTATGGTGGAAGAGGTACTAAGCTACCTGGAACCGCAAAAGAAAAAAAGTGGTGTCTTTGTCGACGCGACAACTTCTACAGGTGGGCATGCAAAAGAAGTTGTAAAGCATCTGGGTTCTGCCGGAACTTTTATCGGGCTTGACCTGGATAGATTTGCTTTAGAGGCTGCAAGTGACAGACTTAATGGTTTCGCCCCCGAAGTAAAGCTATACCAGGCGAACTATAAGAACGTGGATTTAGTCCTGGAGAAAACGAGAATCGAAGCGGTAGACGGGATATTGTTCGACCTCGGCTTTTCCTCTTTCCAGCTGGAAGACTCAGAAAGGGGTTTTTCATTTCAGGAGGAAGGTCCACTGGACATGAGAATGAATCCTGAGGAGGGTATCACCGCGGAAGAGATAGTAAATCAATATTCTTTTGCGGAATTAAAAAATATTTTTCTCCGCTATGGCGAGGAGGGGTGGGCCGACGGGGTCGCAAAGGAAATAGTCAAGGTTCGGGAAAAAAATAAGATAACCTCAACTGGACAGTTGGTCGATATAATCCGGGAAGCAATACCGAAGGGGGAAAGGAAGAGGCGAAAGACTCATCCAGCTACCAAGACCTTCCAGGCATTACGAATAGCCGTCAACAAAGAATTGTCAAATCTGGAAGAAGGGCTTAAAACGGGGTTTAATTGTCTAAAAAAAGATGGGGTCATTGTCGTTATCTCCTATCATTCCCTTGAGGATAGGCGTGTAAAACGTTTCTTTAATTTCAAAGAGAAAGACTGCATTTGCCCGCCGGATTTTCCGGTCTGCCGCTGTGACAAAGAAAAAGAAATCCAAATACTTGTGAAAGGTGTTACCCCGGGCGAATCCGAGATAAGAGAAAACCCCCGAGCAAGAAGTGCCCGCCTCAGAGCGGGTAAGAGGGTAAAAACTTGACACAATTTGAGATAGTTAAAGAACTTCCGAGATGGTTACAGTTTGTCCTCATAGCTCTGGTGGTACTATCCCTTGTGTTTTTGTACCTATGGCAGGGATGGCAGGTAATCCATCTCCAGCATAGGGTTTCAGAGCTTGACAAAGAACTGACTCCCTTAAGAGAACGGAAAAAAGAACTGCAACTCCAGAAAGCACACTACTTTTCCTACGAGCGGATAGAACGAATTGCCAAGGAGAGGCTCGGTATGGTCGAACCCGAAATCAGGGAAGAGGAACCCGAATCCGACTGAGCCCGCCCTGAGTTTTACTTTAGGGAAAGAAATTCATCACCCTGACAAACGTATATGATAAACAAAAACAGATTATGGTTCGTCTCGGCTCTATTTTTCGTCGCCATTGGGCTCGTTGTGTGGCGGCTGGTGACTATTCAAATAGTTCAGCGGGAGGACTGGAAGACAAGAGCGGAAGCCGTACATGAGCGAAAGGTTCGAGTCCCGCCTGAGCGGGGAAATATCTACGACAGGCAAGGAAGAATACTTGCCTTCAACCGAAAAGCCTACTCTATCGCTATCGATTCTTACGATATGACCAAACCCGAATTATTAATCGACATTCTGGTCGATGAGCTAAATACCCCGCGAAGTGAGCTTAAATCACTGGTCTATCGCCAATCCTATTTCACCTGGATAGACAGAACCGTAAACTATGAAACCGGTAAAAGGATAAAAAAAAGAGTTGAAAACGCTAATATAGACGGCTTGATAATCCTTGATACCACAAGAAGGGTTTACCCACGGGGCGATTTATGCGGCTCGATTATTGGATTCACCGGAGTAGACGGTGAAGGACTGGCCGGGGTGGAATATTCCCAGGAGGATGTCCTCGGAGGAAAACCAGAGGTCCAGAAGCTAATTTACGGGGCTAACCGCTATCCCTATCGTAAAATAACTCTCGTAGAAGGAAGGCCTGGCTATGACGTCCACCTTACGCTCGACCTTAAAATACAACACATACTAAGGCAGGAATTACGGGAAGGTGTTGATCGGTTCGAGGCGAAAAGGGCCTGGGGGGTTGTAATAGATCCGGGTACTGGTGAGGTACTTGGAATGTCCCAGAACGAAGGATATAATCCAAATAACTATGGGAATTACGAACCTGGCGAAAGGAAAATACTCTCCGTATCCAACACATTCGAACCGGGATCCATACTCAAGGTTTTCTCCGGCCTGGCCGCCCTGGATTATGGAGTAGTGGAGCCGGACACAACGGTAAATGGAGACTCCCCCATCGTCCTCCACAATCACTCAATAAACAACGCCCAGTATCGCGATTACGGAATGGTCCCATTCACGGACGTAATCAAACATTCTATAAACACAGGAATAATCAGAGTGGCACAGGAACTGGGTGAACGAAGGCTCTACAGCTTCTTAAACAAGGTCGGTTTTGGAAGGGAGACAGGTGTAGAACTTGCGGAGGAGGAATCGGGACAGTTAAGACATTACAGCCAGTGGTCGGGATTGTCTATCGGTTCAATCCCTATCGGACAGGGGATCTCGGTAACCGCTCTGCAACTGGCGGCAAAAATGGCCAGCGTGGCAAACGGCGGAAACCTGGTAGAACCGACTATAGTGGAAAAAGTGGAGGATCCTGAAGGCAATACCATCAATTCGCACGATCGGGAGGATAATATCGGGGGACCAATAGCCTCCCAGGCTTCGACAAACCAAATGAAAGACATGCTACGTCTTGTGGTAGAGGATGGAACCGGCCAAAACGCCGATATTCCCGGATATA
>JAGXLP010000144.1 GCA_018334615.1 Candidatus Bipolaricaulota bacterium | reverse complement strand
TTCAGGTCGCTTAGCCCTGAAAGCGTGGGCTCCGTAACTACCAAAGCCAAGTCCACGTTAGACAAAGAAGCAATAACAGGGCAGCCAGTCCCCGGGGACCCGTCAATTATAATCAAATCTTTTTCCTCTTCCTCGGCGAGTTCCTGGGCTCTTTCTTTGACCTCAGTTACAAGTAGACCGGAGGTTTCTTCTCCGGGGCGAAGCTCTCCATGAACCATGCTCCCGTAAATCGTTCTGGAAACTAGTAAATAACCGGAGAGAACGTCTTCCATATGGATCGCATCTTCCGGGCACACGTAAGCACATACCCCGCACCCTTCACACCTGAAAGGATCGACTTCAAAGTCCTCATCGATAGCGTCAAACCGACAATGCTCGTAACAGAGACCACAATTTGTACACTTATCGTCGTCTTTTACCGCTTCTTTTGCTCCGGAAAACTCCTCGCGAGTTTCTATTTCGGGATCCATAATTAAGTGCAGGTCGGCAGCATCAACATCACAGTCGGAAACTATCTTGTTGTCTGCCAGTGAGGCAAATGAGGAGACCAGAGTCGTTTTGCCCGTACCACCCTTACCGCTTATCACAAGTAATTGTTTCATGGCTTAGATGTTTGAGTTTCTTCCGATTTGCCCAGGTTAGACCCGCCTTTCTCCGAAGTTTCCCTTTCCTCCTCAGCTAGCCGCTCAACTCTTTTGAATAGCTGAAGGAACTTCTCCTTCCAACCATCAAGCCTGTCTAGAAAGGGAATACCGTTGGAATACAGCTCAGCTATTTCCCGATCATTTGGAATCTTTAACAAAATAGGTATATTTTCCTCCTTACAATATCTCTCGACGTTTGCATCTCCGATTCCGTCCCTATTGATTACTACCCCTACCGGAACCCCGATTTCTCTAGCTACGTCTACGGAAAGTTTCAGGTCATGAAGCCCGAATGGGGTAGGTTCCGTTACCAGAAGGGCAAAATCGCTGCCGTGGAGACTCTCAATAACCGGGCAGGCAGTGCCTGGAGGCGAGTCCAGAATTGAAACTCGATCGTGAGACGTCTTCTTCTTAAGTTCCTTAATGATGGGAGTAGCCATCGGCTCGCCTACGATCAAATCACCCTCGTAATAATCGATAGCTCCGGCTTTACCCATTCTAATTTCTCCAATTTTTTTATCCTTCTCTTTTATGGCATCAACCGGGCAAACAAGCGAGCAGAGACCACATCCATGGCAGAGCTCGGGATAGACGAGGACATTCTCCCCAAACGTTGCTATGGCGTTGAACTCGCAGGCGTCCGAACACTGACCACAGTAAGTACAAATTTCATCCGAAACCTCCGGTATCTTGATGTTGACGGGTTGGCTGGATTCAAAATCGGGCTTCAAAAAAATACCCGCATCAGGTTCTTCAACGTCGCAATCCAAGAATTCTACATCGTACTCTTTCCGTAAGGCGAGAGCCAGGTTGGTAGCAACTGTAGTCTTCCCAGTCCCCCCTTTTCCTGCCGAGACCGTGATTTGCATACAATCTCCTTGATAATCGCCAGATTGAAACGAGACGAATCATCCCCCGGGGGTGTGCCCCGGGGGTTTTCGTCAAGGTCAGTTGAACCGCTGTACCGACGGGTTAATGGTGGTGATTTCCTCCAAATTCGTGGCGTTCGCAGGCATCCGATTCAGAAGCAGACTGCAATCGACTCTCGCGCCACTCTTCCAGAGCGTCCCTAACAGTACCGCCTGCACCAATGAAGACCTCGATGCCATGATCCTCAAAAAGCCTTATAGCTTTTCTCCCCAGTCCAGAGCAAACCATCACGTCAACTCCTTCATGGGCAAGAAGATCGGCCGGAAGGCCACTGCCTCCCATGTGGGAACTTTCGTTGGGAATTACTTCAACCTGATCAGTTTCACTATCCACTATTGTATAAGTAGGAACTCTACCAAAGTGCTCGCCTACGGCTCCATCAAGTCCACCATTTCCTTCTGTCGGAAAGCAAACTTTCATAGTACCTCCATTTTGTTTATTTTTTCCTTCCGGTTCCCCCCGACGTAGTGGGCTCGTTAACCTGAGTCAGTTCGTCATTTTTAAACAATCCTACAACTTCTTCAACAGTTCCTGAAGCACCCGTGTAAATATTTAATCCGGCAGAGTCCAAAGCGTTAAATGCATTGGGCCCAACGTTGCCTGTTGCAACAGCATCGGCTCCTGTTTCGGCCAGGGTTTCCGCTGCTTGAATACCAGCGCCGCTCCTGGCTTTTCTGCTGGAGTTCCGAATCGCCTCGTACTCCAGGGAGTCCGGGTCAACAATAACGAAAAACGAGCACCGTCCAAATCTTCCGTCGCAATTCGACTCCAGGTCTTCACCAGTAGCCGTAATAGCTATTTTCATCTAGTTCACTCCTTGGGCGTTCCTTCTTCATTCAGTTCCTTCATTCTCCGTCGCATAGCTTCCAGCTCGTTTTCAAGAGCCTCTACTTCACTTTCCAGGTACTCCTTTTCAGATTGGGCTTCTTGATTAGCATACCCGGTTTCCCTTGCGTAATCTCCGGGAGCAGGAGCGGAAGGCACATAGCCTCTACTATACCCAAACCTTCTACTAAATCCTCGTCCGAAACCAAACCCTCTGCCTCGACCAAATCCTCCCCCTCCTCGGGGAACTCCTTTAGTGTAACCAGGGGTTCTGTATCCGGAGCAAAAGCCTAATCCTCGCCCGGTGCGAGGCCCTTCTCCTCTTGGACCTGTCCTATCTCCAGCTGGCATAATAATCACCTCGAAAGATTAATATTGTTTGAAAGTCCAAATTCCAGCTAATATTATCATATGCACAGTATGCTGTCAAGGGAGGGGGTCAAGTTCCCC